>JAEZFE010000238.1 GCA_023437865.1 Pseudomonadota bacterium
CATCTGGGCGGCAATGCCGCCCGCCACCGCCGGCGGCGGTGCGAAATAGGCGGTGTCGTCGCCCAGCGGCACACCGATTGCCTCGCGCACGTTGGGCTTGAGATCACGCAGATCCTCGGCCGTCAGCGAGCCGTCGGCACGCTTGACCGCCTCAATGAACTCGCGCGACGCCGCGCCAAGATACATGTCGCCCGGCGCCCGGCGCAGACGCGCGAGCAGGGTCGCAAGGTCGCGCTGCTCGAGAACCTGCCCTTCGGCCAGCGGGCGGCCATTCGGCATGAATACCTGACGCGCGGCGGGATCGTTGGCGATCAACTGGGCAGCGCGCGCCACATCGCTGGCAAAGGCACGCGACACCGGGGCGCCACTGCGCGCCAGCGTCTCCGGACCGGCGAGCAATTGTTCCCAGCGGAACTTGCCATAGCGGGCATGGAGGGCGTAGAACCCACGGACGTTGGCAGGCACGGCGCTGGGATTGCGTGCCGTCGCCGAGGCCTGCGACGGCGGCGCCAGGAATTCCACCACCTCGGTGCGCTTCTTGTCCTTGTCGTAGGCGACACAGACGCCTCCGCCGCCCAGACTGGCAGTTGACGGCTGGGTAACTGCCATCGTGAAATAAAGAACCACGGCTGCATCAGCCGCGGTGCCGCCGGCAGACAGAACGTCGCGAGCGGCCAGGGCGGCACGGGGCTCATCGGCGGCCACCATGCCGCCAAAGCCCTTGACGAAGCCGATGGTGCCCGCGGGCTTGCTCTCGGCACAGCCGGCCAAAGCCGCAGCCACGGCGACAGCCATGGCGGCGCGGCGGGTGGAAACACGACGGACCGACGGAGAAAGGCTCTTGCTCAAACGCTTGTTCCTTCTGGCAACCCTGGTGCTGGCGCTGGCCGCGCCCGTGACGTCGGCGCTGGCCCAGCAGACCCAGCGGCGGAGCTTCATCCGCGACGCGGAGGTGGAAAATACCATCCGCGCCTATGCGACGCCACTATTCCAAGCCGCCGGACTGGATCCGGAAGCCGTACGCATTCACCTGCTGGTGGATCCGTCGCTGAACGCCTTCGTGGCGGGCGGGCTGAACATGTTCTTCCACACCGGCCTGCTGATCCGCTCCGAGAACGCCAACCAGCTGATCGGCGTCATCGCCCACGAGACCGGCCACATCTCGGGCGGCCATCTGGTCAAACTCAATGATGCCGTCTCCAACGCCTCGACCGAGGCGCTGCTGACCATGCTGGCCGGTGCGGCGCTGGGCGCCGCCTCGGGCCGGGGCGATCTGGGCGCGGCGGTGATGATGGGCGGCCAGGAAGCCGCCATGCGCAACCTGTTGTCCTTCACCCGCACCCAGGAAGGGTCCGCCGACCAAGCGGCCCTGCAATTCCTGGAATCCACCTGCCAATCCGCCAAGGGATTTGCCGAGTTCTTCGACATCCTGGGCGACCAGGAGCTGTTGGTGTCGGCCCGCCAGGACCCCTATGTGCGCACCCACCCACTCACCCGCGACCGCGTGTCCAACGTGCGTGAATACGTGGCCCGTTCCAAATGCACCAACGCGCCGACGCGTCCCGAATTCGTCGAGATGCACAAGCGCATGCGGGCCAAGCTGTTCGCCTTCCTGGAACCGCCCGTGCGCACGCTCCAGCGCTACCGTGACACCGACAACTCGCTCGACTCCCGCTATGCGCGGGCCATCGCCGCCTATCGCAAGCCGGATTTGGCGACCGCGCTGCCCCTGATCGACGGCCTGCTGGCCGAGCGGCCCAAGGACCCCTATTTCCACGAACTCAAGGGCCAGATGCTGTTTGAGAACGGCCGTGGCTCCGAGGCCATCGAGCCATACCGAGAGGCCGCCAAGCTGCTGCCCGACAGCGCGCTGATGTACGTGCAACTGGCCCAGGTGCTGGTCGAGCAGGAGGATGAGAGCCTGCTGGCCGAAGCCAAGAAGAACCTGAACCGGGCATTGCAGATCGAGGCAGACAACATCACCGGCTGGCGCCTGCTGGCCATTGCCCATGGCCGCTCGGGCGATGAAGGCATGTCCGCCTACGCCATGGCCGAACAGACCCTGCTGGAGGGGAAACTGACCGACGCCAGCTACCACGCCGGCAAGGCCGAGCGCCTGCTCCCCCATTCCGGCCCCACCTGGCTGCGCATCCAGGACATCAAGGAACGGGCCAGCCAGGTGAAAGCCGACAAGAAGCGGCGGGAGTAGCGCTCATAGCCCGGCACGCCGGGTCACGCCCGCAAGCATGCCGGGGCTCCATGGCCCAATCCCCGGCTGCGCTCGTTCCGCGGCCCGGGCTCATGCGGCGAGGAGGGCTTGCCCGCCTGCCCGTCATCATCCAATATGCCTCGCGCTTTTCGTGCTGGAGTTCCATAGACACATGATCCGCAAGTCCTTCGCCGCCTCCGCCGCGCTCCTTCTCGGCCTCATGGCGGCCCTGCCCGCGCAGGCGCAGGAACAGCAATTCTCGGAGAAGCAGACCGAGGCCATCCGCAAGATCGTGCGCGAATACCTGATCGAGCATCCCGAGGTGATCGGCGAAGCGGTCGAGGCGTTGCGCGAGAAGATGCGTGTCCAGGCTGAGACCGATGCCAAGAAGGCAATCGAGGCCCGCAAGGACGAGCTGTTCAACGCCAAGGATGATCCGGTCATCGGCAACCCCAAGGCCGATGTCGTGCTGGTCGAGTTCTTCGACTACAACTGCCCGTACTGCAAAGTGGTGCTGGACCCCATGACCGAGGCCATGAAGGCCGACGGCAAGACCCGCGTGGTCTTCAAGGAAATGCCCATCCTGTCCGAGGAATCGACCACCGCCGCCCGCGTGGCGCTGGCCGCCAAGAAGCAGGGCAAGTACGAGGAGGTGCACCGCGCCTTCATGAAATTCCGCGGCAAGCTGGACGACAAGACCATCTTCCGCCTGGCCGGCGAGGCCGGCGCCAATGTCGAGCAGATCCGCAAGGAGATGATGGCGCCCGAGATCGAAAAGCAGCTCAAGAAGAACATCGAGCTTGCCCACGCCCTGGACATCGCCTCGACCCCAACCTTCGTCGTCGCCGATGCCAATGGCGGCGCTGCCCGCGTGCTGTCGGGCGCCATTGAAGGCCAGGTCTTCCGTCAGCTGTTCGATATCACCCGCAAGGGCGGCAAGCTGCAGTAAGCGCCGAGAAGGCGATCGCTCAAGGAAAAGGGGACCCGCGCGCGGGTCCCCTTTTTTTTGTCCTGCCAGAAGGGCTAACGCTTCAGGTCACGCGCCGTCGAGGTCATCTCGTCGGCAGTCTTGAAGACCTGCGCGTTCGAAGAATACGCCTTCTGCGTCATAATCATGCGGGTGAACTCGTCCTCGATCGCCACCGTCGAGCCTTCCAGCGAGGAGGTGATCATCCGCCCGGCGTCGGGAGCATCCTCGATGGCCGAGACGGTGACATCGCCCGCGGCGGCAGTCCGCCTGAACAGATTGCCCGAGACGGGATCGAGCATATTGTCGGACACGAAATTGGCCACCGGCACCTTGAACAGCGTGCGGGCGCGCCCGTTGCTGTAATAGCCCTGCAGTTCGCCGGTCTCGGTGAATGCCGTCTGCAACAGCGTGCCTTCTCCGTAGCCGTCGGTGGTCACGCCTCCCATATAGAG
>JAEZFE010000296.1 GCA_023437865.1 Pseudomonadota bacterium
CATCTGGGCCACCCACGAGGTCAGATCCACCGCCACCTGCTCATACCCGATCGTGTGCTCGAGGGTGGTTTCGTCACCCGGCACCAGCCCGGCCACCGCTTTCTGCTGCTGCTGCTCGATGCGGCGCACCATGGCAAGCTGGCGCTTCAAGTCGAGATCGGTGGTGCGACGGTGGAACTGGTGGCCGAATATCACCGATTCGACCTCGATGCCGTTCATGGCGATGACGCGGCAGCGTGTGTAGGGGTGCACCTTGGTCGTGTCGTAGGACAATTGGGTCAGCTCGCTCCAATTGCGCAGCTGCTTCTCCAGCGGAATGCCTTTCTCCTGGAGGGGATTG
The DNA here is from genome assembly GCA_023437865.1 of Pseudomonadota bacterium. Lineage (GTDB taxonomy): Bacteria > Pseudomonadota > Alphaproteobacteria > Rhodospirillales > Magnetospirillaceae > Magnetospirillum. Next base: position 341 of record JAEZFE010000296.1, read on the forward strand.
AAGGGCATGCGGGACCTCCTTCCGGATTGGAATCATTCTAGGATAACCCCGACTCCGCGCCGCGCGTTCCCCCCCGCCCAGCGTTGTTCGGCGCCTCCCCCTAAGAACCCCGTGGCCGCAGGCGCGTTGGCATCGCTGGAGGGAGCATGCCGCTGTGGTTGCAAGCCGGTCTATGGGGAATGGTCAGCGGCTCGGCGCTGGTGATCGGCGCTGTGCTCGCCTATCTGGTCCGCATGCCACCGCGCGCGCTGGCCGCAATCATGGCGTTCGGCAGCGGCGTGCTGATCTCGGCGCTGTCCTTCGAGCTGATGGACGAAGCCGCGGACACCGGGGGGCTGTCGGCGACGGCCTTGGGCTTCCTGGCAGGAGCCGCCGTCTACACCTTCGCCAACATCGCCGTCACACGCCGTGGCGGCCACTGCCGCAAACGCTCGGGGGAGCAGCAGCAGAAGGCCGACGAAGGCAGCGGCACCGCCATCGCATTAGGCGCGTTGCTGGACGGCGTCCCCGAATCGGTGGTGATCGGCCTGAGCCTGCTGCAAGGCGAGGGCGTGAGCATGGTGGCTGTGATCGCCATCTTCCTGTCCAACCTGCCCGAGGGACTGTCCAGCGCCGTCGGCATGCGCAGGGCCGGCCGCAGCGCGGGCTACGTCTTCGGCGTATGGGGCGGCATCGCCGCCGCCTCGGCGATGGCGGCGCTGCTGGGCAACATCGCCTTCGCCTCTGCCGCGCCATGGGTGGTGGCCGCCACCATGGCAGTCGCCGCCGGGGCTATCCTCGCCATGCTGGTGGATACCATGATCCCCGAGGCGTTCGAGACCGCCCATGAATATGCGGGCCTGATAACCGTGCTAGGCTTCCTGGCGGCGTTCGCCCTGAGCAAGCTGGGGGGCTAGGAATTGGGCGGCGGCTTATGCCCCACCTTGGTGGGATCACTGCGGCCGCCCTCGGACTCGGCATGCTCTTCGACCTCGGTAATGTCGCCCTCGCTGAACAAATATGTTTCGAGTTGGCCGGCGAAGTCCGCATTGTTGCGGCGCAGCCATTCGAGCACCATGCTGGCGTGCTCCATCTCCTCACGCATGTTGTGCAGCAGGACCTTACGCAGCTGGGCGTCGGCGCAGTCGTCGGCGCGCTGGCGGTACCAGTCCACCGCCTCCAGCTCCTCCATCAGCGAGCGGATGGCCTGATGCATGGTGATGGTCTCGCGGCTCAGTCGTTCAAAGGGCGCATGCCATTCCTCGGCCATGAAAAATCCCCGGTGATTGCCTCGACCACCGGGGATATAGGCGAGCAGGGCGCGGAGTTCAGCCCCCAGCCAGCGCGCTCTTGCGCTCCTCGACCACCTTGTCGGCGGTACGGCCCGACAATTCCTGCAAATGGTCGAACTTCCACGAGAAGGTGCCGACCCCCATGGTGAGCGAGCGCAGCTCGACGATCAGGTCGCCCATTTCCGCTTGGGGCAGATAGGCCGAGACGGCGTCCCAGCCGGGCCAGCCGGCCTTGGCATCGTAGCCCAGGATCTGGCCGCGGCGGCCCGAAATGATGCGCTGGGCCTTGGAGGTGTAGTCGGACGGCACCGACACCTCGACCGCCAGGATCGGCTCCAGCAGGATGGGCTCGCATTTGGGCAGCCCCTCGGTCATGGCGATGCGGGCGGCGGTCTTGAACGCCATGTCCGAACTGTCCACCGCGTGGAACGATCCTTGGGTCAGCGCCACCGCCACATCCACAACCGGGAAGCCCAGCGGCCCCTGCTTGAGGAAATCGACGACGCCCTCCTCCACCGCCGGGATGTATTGCTTGGGGATGACGCCGCCGACGATTTTGTCCTCGAAGGCGAAGCCGGTGCCGCGCGGCTGCGGGCGGATGTCGATGTGGACGTCGCCGAACTGGCCGTGGCCGCCCGATTGTTTCTTGTGACGGCCATGCACCGAAGTGCTCTTCTTGATGCTCTCCTTGTAGGGCACCGTCGGTTTGCGGGTGGTGACACCGAGATTGAAGCGGTTCTTCAGCCGCTCCAGCGCCACCTGAAGGTGGATTTCGCCCTGCCCCCACAGCACCAGCTCGGAAAACTCCGCATTCTGCTCCAGCCGGTAGGAGGAATCCTCCTCCACCAGCTTGGTCAAGGCGCCGGTCAGCTTGACGTCGTCGCCCTTCTTCTCGGCAGCCAGAGCCAGGCCGAACAGCGGCTCCAAATGGGGCGCCGGCGGCAGGCCCACATCCTTGGCGCCGATCAGGTCGCCAGTGGCAACACTATCCAGCTTGCCGAACGCCACCACGTCGCCCCGGGACGCCTTGGCGGCCTTGTTGAGGCTGCCGGGCACCGGCACGTAGAGACCCGAGGGCCGCCCCGCGTCGAGCGCCTGGTTCTCGGCGAACTCCCCCCTCAGCACGCGGGCAAAGCTGAGCTTGCCGGTATGGGCGGCATGCTGGGTCTTGAACACATGGGCCACCGGCGCGCCCTCGGCTCCCACCCCCAGGCGGGCGGCGGTGGCGTCGATGTCGGGCACCTCGTGGCGCAGCGCCTTCCACAGCCGGGTGATGCCGGCATCCGCTTCGGCCGAACCGAAGAACACCGGCACGATCAGGTCGCCGGCCAAATCCTTGGCGAGGTCGCCGTACACTTCATCCTTGGGCGGCTGGACGTCCTCCAGCAACTCCTCCATCAGGTGGTCGTCGAAATCGGCCAGATGCTCCAGCATCTCCTGACGGGCCTGGCGCTCCTCGTCCATCAGCGCGTCGGGGATCTTGATCAGGTCCGAGGTCTGCCCGGGGCGGTATTTGTAAGCCCGCTCGCTGACCAGATCGACGAAGCCGACAACCTTGTCGCCGTCGCGGATCGGAACCTCGCGCAGCACCAGCGGGCGGTCGGACACGGCTTGCAGGGCTTCCAGCGCCTCGCGCAGCCGCGCGCCGGAACTGTCTACCTTATTGATGAACAGGATGTGGGGGATCTTGTGTTCATCGAGGAACTTAAGCACGGGCGCCACCATGACCGCGCGGGCCGGGTCGGGCTCGCACACCACCAGGGCGGCGTCGGCGACGCTGAGGGCGTTATAGGCATCCTGCTGGAACTCTACCGAGCCGGGGCAATCCACCAACGTCCACTTCTCGCCCAGATACTCGCAGGCGGCGATGTTGGGCTCGACACTCATGAAGCGGTGGCGCGCCTCGGGGCTGGCATCGCCGACAGTGGAGCCATCCTTGACCTTGCCCTGACGCGGGATGGCGCCGGCGCGGAGCAGAAGGGCCTCAAGCAGCGAGGTCTTGCCGCTGGCAAATGGCCCGACCAGGGCGGCGACACGGGAATGGGGGGAAGTCTTGCCGGTCATCAAAGCCCTCCGCAATGCAGCCCTTAGGGGACTCCATGCTTCCAGTTGGCGTCACGACTGGCAATAGGAAATGGACAGCCCCCAGCTTCCCTTAAAGGCGAATGCCGACCCTCCTAAAGCCGCAAGCCGAAATCGACCACCCAGGCGGCGATGGCTGGGCCGATCAAGCGGCGGGCATAGGCCATGTAAGTCTCGCGCATGACCTCGCCCAACTGGCGGCGGGCGCGGCTCTCGGCCAGCGGATCCATCAAGACGAACAGTTCACGGCCCTGATAGGGCACCCGCCCGGCGCGCAAGCCCAGGCCGTAGAGCGTGGCAGCCTCAAGAGTCAGCAGAAAAGCGAGCGCGTGCATGGCCAGGGGCCGGTCGGCATGCAGTGCCACCACCACCAGGGCGATACCCAGCAGGCCGAGCCCGGCGGCGCGGCGGACGACGTGGTCGGCGAACTGACGAATGCGGTCCATCGGGCATGCCCTCGCTTCGCAAATACCTCGCTCCTTCAAATGCAATCGGCAAGCCATAATGTGAAGCCCAGCCATTCCGCCAAATTCCTCCCTGGCCAATCGCGCATTGGAAACATCCCATGTCGCAAATACGGCACATGCTGCCGGAGGAATGGGCAGAAAGTGTTCCTCCCCCGCGCCCTTGACGGGGCGGTCCGGGGCGTCTAAACCCGGCCCTAACCCATTTCAAAGCGACGCCTTGCCGCAAGCGGAGGACTCATGGCCGCCTATCAATACATCTACGTGATGAAGAACCTGACCAAGGCCTATCCGGGCGGCAAGGAGATCATGAAGGGTCTCACCCTGTCGTTCCTGCCCGGCGCCAAGATTGGCGTTCTCGGCGTCAACGGCGCCGGTAAGTCCACCCTGCTCAAGATCATGGCCGGCATCGACAAGGAATTCGGCGGCGAGGCCTGGGCCGCCGAAGGCGTCAAGATCGGCTATCTGGCACAGGAACCGCATCTCGATCCGGCCAAGGACGTCCTCGGCAACGTCATGGAAGGCGTCGCCCCGACCAAGGCGCTGCTCGACCGCTTCAACGAGGTGTCGGCCAAGTTCGGCGAGGATTTGACCGACGACGAGATGAACGACCTGATCGCCGAGCAGGGCGACCTGCAGGAAAAGATCGACGCCGCCGACGCCTGGGACCTGGACCGCAAGGTCGAGATCGCCATGGACGCACTGCGCTGCCCCCCCGGCGATGCCGACGTGACCACGCTGTCGGGCGGTGAGCGCCGCCGCATCGCCCTGTGCCGCCTGCTGCTGAGCCACCCCGACATGCTGCTGCTGGACGAGCC
>JAEZFE010000034.1 GCA_023437865.1 Pseudomonadota bacterium
ACCGCGTCCTGATCATGGATCGCGGTCGGCTGGTGGCCTCCGGCACGTTGGACGAGTTGCGCGCCCGCACCGGGCAGCCGGTGGTACTGAGGGCGTCGCTGACGGACGGGCGGGAGGAAGTGGTGGCCTGCCCGCCGGCAGAGAAAATCGCGCGCCTGCGCGAGCTCGCCGCCCGCCGCGATCTCCAGGATCTCCACATCGAGCTGCCCACGCTGGACGACCTTTACACCCATTATACGGGGACAGCCGAGCCATGAACGCGCTGCTGGCCATTGCCCTCAAGGAATTCCACGAGGGGGTCCGTAACCGCTGGGTCGCCGCCGCCACCCTCGTGCTGGCCGCCTTGGCCGTTGGCCTGGCCTTCATGGGCAGCGCGCCGACCGGCAATGTGGCCGCCTCGCGGCTGGCGGTGACCGTGGTCAGTCTCGCCAGCCTGACCATCTTCCTGGTGCCGCTGATCGCATTGCTGCTGTCCTTCGACACCCTGGTGGGCGAGGTTGAGCGCGGCACCATGCTTCTGCTGCTCGCCTATCCGGTGTCGCGCGGCCAGGTCGTGTGGGGCAAGTTCCTCGGCCACGTGGCACTGCTGGCGGTGGCGACGGCGCTCGGCTACGGCGCCGCCGGTGTGGGCATCGCGCTGACCGGCGGTGACACCGGCTTCGGCGACTGGCCGGCCTTCGCGTTACTGATCGCCACGTCGATCCTGCTGGGTGCCAGCTTTCTCGCCATCGGCCAATTGGCCAGCGCCCTGGTCACCGAGCGCGCCACCGCTGCCGGGATTGCCGTGGGGATATGGCTGGCCTTCGTGTTGCTGTTCGACCTGGCGCTGCTGGGCGTGCTGGCTTCGACCGGTGGGCAGGGCATTCCCGCCAATGTGTTCCGCTGGGTGCTGCTGCTTAATCCCGCCGACGCCTTCCGCCTGCTCAACCTCACCGGCTTCGCCGATGTCCGCCAATTCGCCGGCATGGCGGGTTTGAGCGAGCAAGCGGCCCTTCCGCCCACGGTGCTGGCCCTGGCCTTGGTCACCTGGGTACTGGCGCCGCTGATCGCCGCCCATGCCCTGTTCGCCCGGAGGTCATTATGATGCGGGTTCTCGTGCTCGGCCTGCTGCTGGTGCTGGCAGCCTGCGGCAAGGAGCAGCAGGCCGCCGCCCCGCCGCCCGCGACCATCACCGCCGAGGCCGTGGGCCATTATTGCGGCATGGCGCTGGCCGACCATCCCGGCCCCAAGGGCCAGATCGTGACCAAGGGCAAGAAGGAGCCCTATTGGTTTTCCTCAGCGCGCGACACCCTGGCCTTTACCATGCTGCCGGAAGAACCCAAAGACATCGCGGCCATCTATGTGACCGCCATGGACAAAACCAAGGATTGGGACAAACCCGGCCAGGAGAGCTGGGTCGATGCGCGTTCGGCAGCCTATGTGGTGGGCAGCGATGCCCGCGGCGGCATGGGTCAGAGCGAGGTGGTGCCGTTCAGTTCGCCCGATGCGGCGCGTCACTTCGTCGCCGAGCACGGTGGAAAGGTGATGTCCTTCGATCAGGTCCCCAAGGACGTGGTTTTGGGCGAAGACACCCCGGCCATGCAGGCGCAGACCCCGGATAAGCACGGCAAACACCCGCAGGATCACAAATGAAGCGCCGCCGGTTTCTTGCCATCACCGCCGCCATAGGGGCGCTGGCCGCCACCCCTGCCCGCGCCTTCCGGCTGGACCCGGTCGAATGGCGGGGCACCGCCCTGGGCGCGGCAGCCAGTCTCACCCTTCACCACGAGGACCGCGCCGAGGCCGAGCGCCTCCTGGCTGCCAGTCTGGCGGAACTTGAGCGGCTGGAGCGGATTTTCAGCCTGTACCGGGAGGACTCGACGCTAACATTCCTCAACCGGACGGGCCGCCTTGGCCAACCGCCCGGCGAATTGCTGGCCCTCCTGAGCGAGGTCAACCACCTGTGGCATGTCAGCGAAGGTATCTTCGACCCCACGGTGCAGCCCCTGTGGGACGCCTATGCCCGCTTCTTCGCCACCCCCGCAGCCTCGCCGCCGCTGCCGGACTTGCTGCCGCTGGTCGGCTGGGAAAAGGTGGCGATCTCGGAAGACGCGATCTGGTTCCGCCAGCCGGGGATGGCCGTGACCTTGAACGGCATCGCGCAAGGCTACATTACTGATCGGATCGCCGATCTTCTGCGCACCCACGGCATGCGCCATGTGCTGGTCAACCTCGGAGAGATCCGCGCCCTCGGCCCGCGCGGCGACGGCTTGCCATGGACAGCCATGCTGAATGGGAACGTGCATGAGCTCCAGGACGGCGCGCTGGCAGTGTCCTCCGCCGACGCCACCCGCTTCAGTGCCACCTGTCATCACTTGTTCGATCCCCGCACCGGCCGAAGCGCCACAAACACCATACCGGTGGCAGTGACTGCCCCGACCGCCACGATCGCGGATGGCCTCTCCACCGCATGCGCTATCGCATTTTCGCGCAAAGAGGACATCGCGGCGCGGGCGGGCGGTCGGTTGCTCGTCTAAGGTCAGTGCATGACGTGAAAGTCCCAGGGCCTCCCTGCGGAAAGCAAACCCGCGGGACGCTCATCAAGCTGATTGAAAATGGGTATGGGGACCAAGTGCGGGCCAACATCGCGAAACAGCGAGATGCGCGCTTCAGCGGAAAACCGACCGGCAACAATCAGGTGCGCATCCAGTCGACCCGTTGAGGCCGGGTAGCGGCTGGGGGGCCCAGCCGCTAAATTATCCCACAGATTTCCAGCCGGCTGCCCCGTATCCCAACAACCTGCGCGCTCTCGATGACGCGGGGACGGTATAGGGGCAGTCCGTCACTCTGCACGTCGACGGACCTCACCCATGCCTGGGGCGGGACGACCTCGGCCGCTCCGTCCCGTTCCGCTGGGCTATTGGGGTGACCGGCAGGAGAAAGCGGTCAAGTCTTGGGAATGCCGATGGTATTGACCAGCGTGACGAGGAAATTCAGCAGGACGTCCGGGCCGACGCCATGCTCTCCGCAATCCGCTGGGTAGCGACCCTGTCGAGGGGGAACTGCTCCCTGATATCGACAACGTCCTCCGCCCAGTCGAACAGCAGGAAGGAACGAAACTCGATATCCGAGAGGAGATGGTGCACCCGGCCCGTGGTCATGCCCAGGGGACGGTGCGAGCGTCCGCGCGATGGCACATCGCGGACGGTCAGCTAGGGCTTGTAGTCCGCGCCCTGGCCGTTGTTGCCCCGGCCTTCCTTAAGGAAGCGGGCGATCCTTGCTTCGTCGAAGCTGTACCGCTGGCGCGCCATCGCACCCTTGGGAGCAGTTGAACGCTCCCAAGGATACGCGACCGCCGACTACACGTAAGGCTGTCGCAAGGCCTGCCCAATCTTAACCGGAACAGGCAAGAACCCTGGCGAACTCAGTAACAGTGTTTTTTGTCAGTCACAGACTATTTTGTCCGGTAACGGACTTTTTTGTCCGCCAACAGCAGCAGTTGTTTGGGGACGCGATAGTTTCAAACTGAAATGCGCCTAACCAATTGATATCTCGTGATGTTGAGAAATCATAACGCGACTGATGTTTCATACTGAAATCGTCGGCCGCCTACGCCCCGACGGTTCGACCTGACGCGATAGTATCATACCAATCGCAAGACCGAACGAAACCGTTGCAGCGCCTACCCCATTTCTCGCCCCCCTGTGAACGGGTCCAGTTGGATCTAATAATCCGACCAACCGTGAAGGGGATAGTCGATGCCGAAGACGTTGACACATGGCCAAAGAGATCATCGGTAAGATACGCGAGGCAGACGTGCTTTTGGCGCAAGGCAGAAAAACTGTAGAGATGACTAGGCCGTGTTGACAAAGAGGATTCCCAAACTGGCCTGGACGTGATTCAAGACTGGTCATTGCGGAGACCAGTGGCATGCGTGGCGATCTGACGGACGAGGAATGGGGGATCATCGGGGCACTGCTGCCCGCCGAGCGCGGACGCTGCTGTCGCCCCGCCCATGACAACCGCCGTTTCATCAACGGCATGCTTTACGTTCTACGGGTCGGCTGTCCTTGGCGCGATATGCACGAGCGTTACGGCAAGTGGAACTCGGTTTATGTCCGGTTCCGCCGCTGGGCCGAACAAGGGGTGTGGGATGCCTTGCTGGAAACGCTGGTCGATCTCGGTCTGACCGACAACTGGCAGTACATGGTCGACAGCACCATTGTTCGAGGGCACAGCCAGGCGGCTGGCGCAAAAGGGGGACTCATAAGGAAGGCTTTGGTCGAAGCCGCGGCGGCTTTACGAGCAAAATCCACGCCCGCGCGGACGGTCAGGGACGCCCTCTTGGCTTCAAGCTGACCGGCGGCGAAGTCTCGGATTATCAGGCGGTTGAAGACCTGATGGCGCTGCCGGTCCCCACGCCGCGCATGCTACTGGCGGACAAGGGCTATGACGGCGACGCCGTGCGCAAGAACCTGCTCTTCCACGGCATCCTGCCGGTGATCCCACCCCGGGCCAATCGCTCCCAGCCGATTGCATGCAACTTCCAGCGATACAAGGACCGCAACCGCATTGAGCGCATGTTCAACCGGCTCAAGCAGTTTCGCCGCATAGCCACCCGTTACGACAAAACCGCAAAGTCCTTCCTCGGGTTCCTGCATCTGGCCGCCGCAAAGCTCTGGCTACCGGCCTTTGTCAACAGAACCTAGGCGCTGGTCATGAACGCGCGCCCCATTGACCACAAGAACGACGCTGGCGGATATCGATGCTCTATCGCGAGTGTCCCACAGCAATCTTTCTCCCGTTTAAGAGGAGTTGCGCCTTGTGCCTTAATGGCGCTCGTGATAACCCGGACGGGTTTAATGATTGGGGGAGGGATCTCGTGCGGGCCGAGGGGAAAGAGCTATCCTTGCTGCTGGATTTCCTGCGGAACGGCGGGGATGCCGAGCAGGCGGCGCATGCCGAGAATTTCCTGCTGGAAGAGCGGATTTC
>JAEZFE010000483.1 GCA_023437865.1 Pseudomonadota bacterium
CTCGGAGCCGACGAGTTCGGCTTCGCCACCGCGCCGCTGATCGCCGCCGGCTGCATCATGATGCGCAAGTGCCACCTGAACACCTGCCCGGTGGGCGTGGCGACTCAGGACCCCGAGCTGCGTAAGCGGTTCAAGGGCCAGCCTGAGCACGTCATCAACTACTTCTTCTTCGTGGCTGAGGAAGTGCGCGAGTGGATGGCCAAGCTGGGCTTCCGCACGATGCAAGAGATGATCGGCCGCTCCGAGTTGCTCGACACCAATAAGGCGATCGAGCACTGGAAGGCCTCGGGCCTGGACTTCACCCGCCTGTTCCATAAGGTGGATGCCAAGGGCCAGCCGGTGTTCAAGGTCGAGGAGCAGGACCACGAGATCGACAACGTTCTCGACCGCCAGCTCATCGCCGAGGCGCAGCCCGCCATTCAAAACAAGACCCCGGTCAAGATCGCTAAGCCCGTGCACAACTACGACCGTTCGGTCGGTGCCATGCTGGGCGGTGCGGTGGCCAAGGCGCATGGCGCCCAGGGTCTGGCGGACGATACCATCTCGATCAAGCTGACCGGCACCGCCGGCCAGTCCTTCGGTGCCTTCGCCGCGCGCGGCGTGACGCTGGAGCTGGAAGGCGAAGGCAACGACTACGTCGGCAAGGGCCTGTCGGGCGGCAAGATCATCATCTATCCGCCGAAGCAGTCCAAGATTGTGCCGGAAGACAACATCATTGTCGGCAACACCGTGCTTTACGGTGCCACCGGGGGTGAGGTCTATTTCCGTGGCGTCGGCGGCGAGCGCTTCGCCGTGCGCAACTCGGGCGCCATCGCGGTGGTCGAGGGCGCCGGTGATCACGGCTGCGAATACATGACCGGCGGTTGCGTGTTGGTCATCGGCCCGACGGGCCGCAACTTCGCGGCTGGCATGTCGGGCGGCGTCGCCTATGTGCTGGACGAGGCTGGCGATTTCGCTAAGCGCTGTAATCTGGCCATGGTTGAGCTGGAGCCGGTCACCGCCGAGGAAGAGGCGATGGCCAAGCACGAGGGCATGACCAACGACCTGGAAACCCATGGCCGCGTCGAGATTCTGGGCGACATGACCCGGGGCGATGCCGACCGTATCCAGGCCATGCTGCGCAATCACATCCACTATACCGGGTCCAAGCGGGCCCATGAAATTCTGCTGAATTGGGAATATTACATGCCCAAGTTCGTCAAGGTGATGCCGGTTGACTACCGCCGCGCCCTGGAAGAAATGGCCAAGGCCCAGGAGCCGAAGGCCGCCGTGGGTGGGGGGCGCTGATCATGGGCAAGGCTACGGGCTTCAAGGAATTCCCGCGCCAGACCCCGGGCTATGAAAAGCCCGAGGAGCGCGTGAAGCACTACAACGAGTTCACCAAGCCGCTGTCCGAGGCGGAGCTCAATAAGCAGGGTGCCCGCTGCATGGATTGCGGCGTGCCGTTCTGCCACCAGGGCTGCCCGGTCAACAACATCATCCCCGACTGGAACGACCTGGTTTACAGGAACCGCTGGAAGGAAGCGGCCGAGGTCCTGCACTCGACCAACAACTTCCCCGAGTTCACCGGCCGCGTCTGCCCCGCCCCGTGCGAGGCCGCCTGCACCCTGAACCTGGAAGACAGCTCGGTCGCCATCAAGACCATCGAGCACGCTATCGTCGAGCGTGCCTGGGCCGAGGGCTGGCTCAAACCCGACACCTCTAAGCCGCGTACCGGCAAGAAGGTCGCGGTGGTCGGCGGTGGCCCGGCGGGTCTGGCTGCCGCCCAGCAGCTGGCGCGTGCCGGCCATTCGGTGGTGGTGTACGAGAAGAACGCCTACGTGGGCGGTCTGCTGCGCTACGGCATTCCCGATTTCAAGCTCGACAAGTCCATCATCGAGCGGCGCGCCGCCCAGATGAAGGAAGAGGGCGTGGAGTTCCGCACCAATGCCCATGTGGGCGTGACCGTGCCGGTCTCCGAGCTGGATGCCTATGACGCCGTGGTGCTGACCGGCGGCTCCGAGAAGCCCCGCGACCTGCCGGTCCCGGGCCGCGAGCTCAAGGGCGTGCACTTCGCCATGGATTTCCTCACCCAGCAGAACCGCCGCGTTTCCGGCGAGGCCGTGGGCGCTGAGGATATCCTCGCCACCGGCAAGAAGGTGGTGGTGATTGGTGGCGGCGACACCGGCGCCGATTGCGTCGGCACCTCCAACCGTCACGGCGCGGCCTCGGTCACCCAGATCGAGATCATGGCCAAGCCGCCGGAGAAGGAAGACAAGCTGGTCACCTGGCCGCTGTGGCCGAACAAGCTGCGCACCTCGACCTCGCACGACGAAGGCTGCGAGCGCCGCTGGGCGGTCTCCACCGTTTCGTTCCACGGCGAGAACGGCGAGGTCAAGGGCCTGAACTGCGTCGAGGTCGACGCCAAGTTCCAGCCCGTCCCCGGCACCGAGTTCACGCTGGAAGCCGATCTGGTCCTGCTGGCCATGGGCTTCGTCCATCCGGTCCACGAGGGTCTGGTCGACGGCCTGAAGCTGGAGAAGGATGGCCGCGGCAACGTCAAGGCCGATACCAACAACTACCAGACCTCCAACCCCAAGGTGTTTGCCGCCGGCGACATCCGCCGGGGCCAGAGCCTGGTGGTGTGGGCCATCCGCGAAGGCCGCCAGGCCGCGCGCGCGGTCGACGCCTTCCTGATGGGATCGAGCGAGCTGCCGCGCTGATAAAGCTGTATGGCGAATAACGAGGGGTCGTCTTCCTGGAAGACGGCCCCTTTTTTCTTTTGTCTGCACGCAGAGCGCGTCCTCGACCCTTGGCCTATGCCGGTGTAAGGCCGGCAATCCTATCGGATCATTGACCTGGGCCGGGCGCTTAGCCCAATAATGGGTGATAACTGTGCCTAAAGAGCGCAGCTAAACATTTCGGGGTTGCAGGGGCGGGCAGATGTTCATCGACAATTGGCGGGTGCGCGCGAAGATTTTGCTGATCGTGGCGGCATCGCTGATCGGCATGGCTTTGATGGTCACCCTGGGGCTGGTCAAGCTGAAGACCGAGCTGCTGGATGGCCGCCGCATCAAGACCCAACAGGTCGTCGAGGTCGCCCACGGCCTGATCGGCCATTACGTGGCCGAGGCCAAGTCGGGCCGCCTGACCGAGGCCGAGGCCCAGACCGCCGCGCTGGCCGCCCTTAAGGCGCTGCGTTATGGCGGCAATGAGTATTTCTGGGTCAACGACATGCGCGCCCGCATGATCATGCACCCGATCAAGCCGGAGTTGGACGGCAAGGATCTGGCTGAGTTCAAGGACCCGGCCGGCAAGAAGCTGTTCTCGGCCTTCGCTGAGGAAGTCGCCAGGAACAAGGCGGGCTTTGTCGATTACTTGTGGCCCAAGCCGGGCTTTGAGCAGCCTGTGCCCAAGGTGTCCTACGTCAAGGGCGTCGAGGCGTGGGGCTGGGTGGTTGGCTCGGGCATCTATATCGACGACGTGGATGCCGCCTTCTGGCGCGAGGCGACTAACCAAGGGTTGCTGATCGGCTTCGTCATGGTGGTGGTGCTGGCCATTTCCTATCTGGTCGGCCATCGCATCGTTGCCGCACTCGCCTTCATCACCGAAGCCATGCGGCGTTTGGCGTCGGGCGATACATCGGTCGCCGTGGTGCTGGAGGGCCGGACTGACGAGATCGGAGAGATGTCGGTGGCGGTCGAGGTGTTCCGCAAGAACGCCATCGAGGTCCAGCAACTGCATGACCAGCAAGAATCGCTGCGGATCAGGTCCGAGCAGGATCGCCACGACACCCTGGCCCGATTGGCCGAGGACCTGGATCACGGCGTTTCACTGGCAGCTCAGGCGGTCAACGCGGCGGCGTCCCAGATGCGGTCCACCGCAAACAGCATGACCGGCACCGCCGACCGCACCAGCGAGGAAAGCCAAGTGGTGGCGGCAGCCGTGTCGCAGACCACTGCCAATGTGGAAACCGTCGCCGCCGCCGCCGAGGAGCTGAACGCCTCCATCCGTGAGATCTCGCGTCAGGTCGGACAGTCCGCCGGCATCGCCCGCGAGGCGGTGGAGGCGGCGCGCCGCACCGACGAGGTGGTGCGTGGATTGTCGGAAGCGGCCGCCCGTATCGGTGAAGTGGTCAGCTTGATCAACGGTATCGCCGGGCAGACCAACCTGCTGGCGCTGAACGCGACGATCGAGGCAGCGCGCGCGGGCGAGGCCGGCAAGGGGTTCGCGGTAGTCGCCAACGAGGTCAAGCACCTGGCCAACCAGACGGCCAAGGCGACCGAGGACATCACCAACCAGATCGCGTCGATCCAGGGCACCAGCGGCGATGCGGTGCGTGCCATCCAGGATATCGGCAAGACCATCGAGCAAATGAGCGAGATCGCCGATTCCATCGCCGCAGCGGTCGATCAGCAGGGCGCCGCTACTCAGGAGATCGCCCGCAACGTGGCGGAAGCCGCCACGGGCGCCCAGGAAGTTGCCACCCATATCGTGGCGGTCACTCAGGCAGCGGATGAAACCGGCACTGCCGCCCGCGACGTTCTGTCCGCCGCCGATTCCCTGGCCCGAGACGCTGAAGGCATGAAAAGCGGCCTGGACCGCTTTCTGGCCGGCGTCCGAGCCATGTGAGCCTGCGAGATTTGATCTTGTGACATTCTCCGGGCGCCGGCACCCCTTTCGTCGTCCGTTCCTCCCCAGAAGCGCCGGACCTTGGCCCTAAGCCCTTTTGCGGCGGCCACCACTCGCATGCCACCTTTCGTCGGGTAAGGAACAACCGGCGTTAGGAGGGCCTATGCCGTCCGTCCTGGTTACCGGCGGGGCCGGCTATGTGGGCAGTCATGCCTCAAAGGCACTGGCCTTGGCCGGGTTCACTCCCGTGGTCTACGACGATCTGTCCACCGGCCATCGCGACCTGGTGCGCTGGGGGCCGTTCGAGGAAGGCTCGGTGGGTGATGGCGAGCGGCTGGCCGATGTCATGGCGCGCCATCGCCCGGTCGCCGTGCTGCATTTCGCGGCGTTGTCGCTGGTGGGGGAGTCGGTCAAGGACCCGGCGCGCTATTACCGCACCAATGTGGCGTCGACTCTGACGCTGCTGGAGGCCATGCGGCGGCACGGCATCGAGGCTATGGTGTTCTCCAGCACCTGCGCCACCTATGGGCTGCCCGAGCGTACGCCGATCAGCGAGGACACGCCGCAGGCGCCAATCAACCCCTATGGCTGGTCCAAGCTGATGGTCGAGCGGCTGATGGCCGACCATGGTTCGGCCTATGGCCTGCAATGGGCGGCGTTGCGTTATTTCAACGCCGCAGGGGCTGATGCGGCCGGCGAGACCGGTGAGGATCACCAGCCGGAAACCCACCTGATCCCGCGCGCCCTGATGGCGGCGGCCGGCCTGCTGCCCGCGCTTGACCTGTTCGGCACCGACTGGCCGACGCCCGATGGCACTTGCATCCGCGACTACGTTCACGTGGACGATCTGGCCCGCTGGCACGTGCAGGCGCTCGACCACCTGCTCGCTGGCAAGGGTTCGCTGGCCTTGAATTTGGGGACCGGCCAGGGCTGGTCGGTGCGCCAGGTGCTGGCTGCGGTCGAGCACGTCACCGGCAGGACAGTGCCGGTGCGCCTGGCGGCGCGCCGGGCCGGCGACCCGCCGGTGCTGGTGGCCGATCCCGGCCGGGCCAGCGCCATCCTGGGGATCGAACCCCGCATCACCGATATGGACACCATCGTCGAGACCGCCTGGCGCTTCTTGAAGGGCCGGTGTGCTTTGCCGGAAAGGAGGTGACGCCCATGAAACCGCTGCGCATGTTGCTTGCCCTGATCCCAGTGCTGGCGCTGATGGCCTGCTCCGGAACGGTGGTGCAGAAGCCCACGCCCATTCCCCAGGCGCCGCGCGCCTCGAACCAAGGCTACCAGATCGAGCCCGGCGATACGCTGGACGTACGGTTCTTTTATAATCCCGAACTCAACGAGGAGGTCATGGTCCGCCCGGACGGCAACATCTCGCTGCCGCTGGTGGGCGAGACCCGCGCCGCCGGGCGCACGCCGGGCCAGCTTGAATCCGACCTCAAGAATTCGTACAGCCGCGAGTTGCGCCAGGCGGCCATCACCGTGATGGTCAAGGGCTTCGCCGGCCAGCGCGTCTATGTGGATGGCGAGGTGGGGGCGCCGCAGATGGTTAACATCGCCGGCAACTTGTCGGCCATGCAGGCAGTGGCGTCGGCGGGCGGCTTCAAGGAATCGGCGCGCAAGGGCGAGGTTATCGTCATCCGCCGCGCTGGGGTGCAGCAGCCGGTGGTGATCCCCGTCAATCTGGAACACGCCATCGCCGGCACCGATACCAGCCAGGATATCCTGCTGCAGCCCTATGACGTGGTTTACGTGCCCAAATCCGCTATCGGTGAGATGAACCAGTTCATCGACCAGTATATCCGCAAGAACATCCCCATCCCGTTCGGCATCGGCTACGGCCTCAACAATTAAGCGTTTAACCGGGCGGCTCCCCAAAAGGGGGCCGCCATATCCTTTCGCCGCCTCGCTTCCGCCCGGCCTCCTTGCCACCATCCCCCTCCGGCAAGGAGGTCAGGCCATGGGCGGCATCGCGGGATGGATCGATCGAGAGGGGGCCTCTGTCGGACCGGGCGTCACCGATGCCATGACCGGTGCTATCGCCCACCGCGGACCGGATGGGGCGGGGCGGTGGGACGGCGTCAGCCGGGCCGGGGCGTGGCGGCTGTCGCTGGGGCACCGGCGGCTGTCCATTATCGATCCCGATGGCGGCGCCCAGCCCATGGTGGCGGCCGGCAGCCGGGCAGTGATGGTACTCGATGGCGAGATCTACAATTTCGCCCAGCTGCGCACCGAACTGGCCATGCAGGGCCATTCCTTCACCACCGCCTCCGACACCGAGGTGTTGCTGGCGGCCTATCTGGAATGGGGGCCGGGCTGCGTCCACCGTCTGCGCGGCATGTTCGCCTTTGTGTTGTGGGATGCGGCTCGTGAGCGGCTCTTCCTGGCGCGCGACCGCTTCGGCAAGAAGCCGCTTTACTATTGGCAGGATGGGGCGGGGGCCATCGTCTTCGGCTCCGAGATCAAGGCGCTGATGGCGCATTCCCGGGTACCGCGGATACTCGACCGGGCCTCTGTCGCCGAGTACCTGGCATGGGGCTATGTCCCTGGCCCCAGCACCCTGTTCGCCGGTATCCGCAAGTTGCCGCCGGCCAGTTGGGCCATGTGGGAAGACGGCCAGCTGACCCAGGCGTCCTATTGGGCACCGCCCGATGCCGGTGACCGCGCGAACCGAATTTCGCCTGCCGATCCGGTGGGCGCCTTTGTCCACCTGCTGGAGGAGGCGGTGCGTGTCCGCATGGTGTCGGATATGCCCTTCGGTGCCTTCCTGTCGGGTAGCCTGGACTCATCGGCTGTGGTGGCGCTGATGAGCCGCCACACCTTTCAGGTCAACACGTTCTCGGTGGGCTTCTGCGAAGCCGCCCACAGCGAGTTGAAATACGCCCGCATGGTCGCCGAGCGCTTCCAGACCAACCATCACGAGCTGGTCCTTACGGCTGAGGACATCGCCGCTGATCTGCAGCAACTGGCCACCATGCGCGACGCACCGGTCACCGAGCCGGCGGACCTCGCCATCTATCGCCTCTCCCGCCTGGCGGCGCGCAGCGTCAAGGTGGTGCTGAGCGGCGAGGGTGCGGACGAGGTGCTGGGCGGCTATCCCAAGCACCGGGCTGAGCGGTTGCTGGCACCCTATCAGCGGGCCGTCCCGATGGCTGTCCACCGCCGCTTGGTCGGGCCGCTTGCCGGCATGTTACCCCATGGCTGCCGCCGGCTGAAGACGGTGACCCAGTGCATGGGGCTGTACGATCCGCAGGAACGCTTGCCGGTATGGTTTGCCGCCATGCCGTCGGCGGAGGCCGATAAACTGCTGGCGCTGGACGTGCCTGAACGCGAATTGGACCCGCGCCCGTTCCGGGTGGCCCGCAGCGAGACGGCACTTCGCCGCGTGCTGCACTTCGACCAGACGTCGTGGCTGCCCGACAATGCGCTCGAACGAGTCGACCGCATGACCATGGCGGCCGGCCTCGAAGCGCGCCTGCCGTTCATGGACCAGGA
Organism: Pseudomonadota bacterium; assembly: GCA_023437865.1. Lineage (GTDB taxonomy): Bacteria > Pseudomonadota > Alphaproteobacteria > Rhodospirillales > Magnetospirillaceae > Magnetospirillum. The sequence goes on from JAEZFE010000483.1 coordinate 8,107, forward strand.
TCTGGCCCAGTTTTGTTCGCGCCTGCCAGATGGCGCCCGGCTGGGCAAGCGACTTCTGCGCCGCGCCATGGCGCGTAGGCTGCCGCCCGAAGTGCTGACCCGGCCCATGGCCGACTTCCGCGTGCCGCTGGATGTGTGGTTGCAGGGCACGCTGCGGGGATGGATGGTCGATCTGCTGCTGGGGCCGCAATCGGCAACGCGTGACTGGTATCGGGTGGACCGGTTGGCACGCCTGGTCAACGACCACGTCAGCGGCCGCCGCAATCATGGACGCGCGCTGTGGACGCTGGTGGCGCTGGAACTGTTCCAGCG
>JAEZFE010000167.1 GCA_023437865.1 Pseudomonadota bacterium
GCCGTCAGGTGGACGGTACCGCCAACCTTGCGGCCACCGCCGCCGAGCAGGCTCATGGCGCGGTGGAATCGGTGCGGCGCCTGGCGGATGAAGCCCAGAAGGTGGCGGCGGCGGTGACCCTGATCGAGGCGGAGGCGAGCCAGACCAATCTGCTGGCCCTGAATGCCACCATCGAGGCGGCGCGCGCCGGCGAGGCGGGCAAGGGCTTTGCGGTGGTGGCTAACGAGGTCAAAAGCCTGGCGAACCAGACGGCCAAGGCGACGACCGATATCGCCGGCATCCTTCACGCCGTCCACAGCCAGACCGGCGACATGGTCGTGGTCATGGAGCGCATCGCCACCACTATCGCCTCACTCAATGAATCCTCCACCCAGGTGGCGGCGGCGGTGGTCGAGCAGAATGCCGCCCTGGCCGAGATCAGCTCGGGGATCAGCCGCGCCGCCGGGGCAGTGACCGAGGTCGAGCGCGATATCGAGACCGTCAGCGCCGAGGTGGCCGGAACGGCGCAGGCGGTGGATGGGATCGTCGCCGTCAGCCAGACGGTCACTGACGAGGCCGCCCAGCTGACCAGCGAGGTGGCCCAGGTCATTGGCGGCCTGCGTGCCGCGTCGGAGGGGCGCGGCTGATGGCAATGGGCCAGCCGTTCGGGGGAATTGACCGCAAAAGGTGATGCGCTCACCATGGTTGCCCGCATAGGGGGACCGCGATGACCCGATCTGCCGCAGACAAGGTCGCCAAAGACCGCCTTTGGCGGTTCAAGGGGCGTGCTGCGGCATTGTCGTTGGTGCTGGTGCTGGTGGTCAATTGGGGCTGGCAGACGTGGCGCGACCGGAACTTCGACTTGGTTCAGGCGGAACACCAGCTTACCGCCCTGGCCCGTGCCGGCGAGTACCAGATCGATGGGTCGGTGCGCAGCATTGCCGGCCTGCTGGAGGAGGCCGCTGCACGCATCGACCTCAAGCGCTGGCCCGATCCTGCGCTTGAGGCCTGGTTCAGTGCCCGGCTCGCCGGCTATCCGGAGATCCGCAACCTGGGTATTGCCGATGCCGGCGGCCATGTGGTGGGCACCATCACCCGGCCCGGCCACGTGCTGCCCGGTCATGTCGATGACGTGTCCGACCGCCCCTATTACCAGGCGAGCAAGTCCCAGTTCCCGCTGCGCCGGTTGGTGCTGTCGGACCCGGTCATCAGCCGCCTCTCCCATATGGCCTCTATCCCCATGGTCCAATCCATCGTGGCAGCGGACGGTTCGTTCGGCGGCATGGTGGTCGCGGGGGTGGACCCCGAGTTTTTCCGCGACAAGCTCAGCTCGGTGATGGTCGAGCCCGAGGCCGGCGCCTCGTTGTTCCGTTCGGACGGTGTCTACTATGCCCGCATTCCCGCCCACGAGGAGTATCTCGGCAGGACGGTGGCGGCGTCGCCCATGTATCCGGCGGTGGCGGCTCAACGGACCGGGGTGGTGCGCTTCGTGTCCATGGTCAACGGTGCCGAAAAGATCTCGGCCTTCCGCACGCTGAACAATTACCCGCTGGTGGTGGCTGTGGCCATGACGACCGAAACCGCGCTGGGGCGCTGGCGCAGCCAGTTGATGGCTGAAGGTGCCGTGCTGGGGGTGGTGACCATGGCGCTGTTCGGGCTGGCATGGCTTTATGATCTGCGCGCCGTGGCCAACCTTCGGCTGACCCGGGAACTGGCTGCCAGTCGTGATCTGCTCGAGCGTCAGGTCGAGGAGCGCACCGCCCATCTGGCTGCCTCCAACGCCGAACTCGAACAATTCGCCTATGTGGCCTCGCACGACTTGCAGGAGCCGCTCAGGACCGTTGCCAGTTTCCTGCAATTGCTGGCGCGGCGTTATCAGGGAAAGCTGGATGCCGAGGCCGACGAGTACATCGGCTTTGCCGTCAGCGGCGCCCACCGCATGTCGGCCCTGATCAACGACCTGCTGGCATTCTCGCGGGTGGGGCGCGGCGAGACCGCCGACGAGGTGTGTGATGCCAGTTACTGGGCGCACAACGCGGCAGACGCCCTGGGTCAGGCGGTGACGGAATGCGGTGCCCGCATTACCATCGGGCCGCTGCCGCCGGTCTGGTGTCACCCGTCTGAGCTGCAAAGCCTCTTTGTCAACCTGCTGGGCAACGCCGTCAAATACCGCGATCCCGCCCGCCCGCCCGAGATTGCGGTGACGGCCCGGCCTGAGGGGGCATTTGTGCGCTTCTTGGTGACCGACAACGGCATCGGCATCGAGGCGCAGTACCACGAGCGCATCTTCGGCCTGTTCCAGCGCCTGCACACCCGCGACCGCTACGACGGCACCGGCATCGGGCTCGCGCTGTGCCGAAAGATCGTCGAACGCCATGGCGGACGAATCTGGCTGGAGAGCGAGCCGGGGAAGGGGACCACCATGATGCTGACGCTAAGAGCGGCCTAGTCGTTCGTTCCCTTGGCCTCCCGGTGCAGCACGTACAGGCCGCAGGCCATGATCACCGCACTGCCGGCCAAGGTCGAGGCGGTGGGCCAGTCGCGCCACAGCACCCAGCCATAGGCGCTGGCGAAGACCAGGTGCAGATAGTCGAACGGCGCCACCACCGAAACCGGGGCCAGGCGGACCGCCTGGGTCGCCAGCAATTGGCCGGCCCCGCCCAGCAGGCCCACGGCGGCTAGCAGGGCAAAGTCGAGCGGTGAAGGCGGCACCCAGTGGAAAGGCGCCATGGCGCCCGAGACCAGGGTGCTCGACAGCGAGAACCAGAACACGATGGTCACCGTCTTCTCGGTGCGGCTCATGTCGCGGATCAGCACCATGACCATGGCGTAGAGGGCGGTGCCGGCCAAGGCGGCGATAATGCCGGAATTGAGTTCGGCGCTGTCGGGGCGCACGATCATCAGCACGCCCGCGAAGCCCACCGCCACCGCCGCCCAGCGCCGGGGGCCGACGCGCTCCTTGAGCAACGGCACCGACAGTGCGGTCATGGCCAGGGGGGCGGCGAAGAAGATCCCGGTGACCTGGGCCAGCGGCAGCCGGTTCAGCGCCTCGAAGAAGCAGGCGATGGCGATCAGCCCGATGACCGAGCGCAGGCCGTGCGCCCAGGGGCGCCGGGTGCGCAATTGGCCAAGGCCGCCGCCGGCCAGCAGCACCGGCACCACCACCACCAGGGCGAAGGCCGAACGGAACGCGGTGATCTGGATGACCGGATAGGTGGCGACCAGCCATTTCACCAGCGCATCCATGGTGGCGAAGACCGCCGCCCCGGCGACCATGCAGACGATACCGCTCACCACACCGTTTTCGCGCAACCCTATCCTCCTTTTTGCGCACCGCCCCCTTGTACCTCGAAGGAGGCAGGACTATCTGATACGAAAGAATTAGTCCTCAGGCAATGACTGCATGGTGCGGTGCAGTAATTATCCGCTGCATTGCAAAATTCGATAAAATGCGTGGTGGTTTGATACCAATGAATATGTGGACACCGATCAATGAATTTGTTTTATAGTGTCTTAACGTCGATTATTGCTGGAAGGGGGCATACATGATGCGCAGTGCCTGCACGCCCGCCGCCGCTCCGCTCGACCTGCGTGGCGCAGCCCAGCCCACCTTTGCCCTCGGAGTGCGCTCGCGCGCACAATGGGGTTACGAAGGCAATGGCGAGCCGAGCCTCGATGAATTGATGGGCGACGAGGTGATGCGCCGCGTCATGGCCCGCGACGGCGTTCAGCCCGACCAGCTGATGTCGCTGCTCGACCACATGCGCAACCGGTTGCGCTGACGTTCTTCAAGCGCTAGGAATGACCAAGTCAACGAAGGGCCTTTTCGAGGGCCCTTCGTTTTTTTGTGCGCTTTTACTTAGTCTTCGCTTTCCAGCGACGCCACATAGCGCAGGCCGTCCAGCGCGGTGTGAAACCATTCGGCGCGGGCTTCATCCTGGGTGTGGACCAACCAGGCGGGGCGGCGGAAATCGGGGGCGCCGGTGACCTCGAACAGGCGGCCGGCGGCCAGGTACGAACGCACCGCCCGCATGGGGAAATAGCCGGTGCCGCCATAGGACAGGATGTGCTGCAGGCCCAGCGCGCCCAACCCGACCGCCACCGCGGGGGTCTTGAGGTCGGGGAAGGATTGGCCGTGGCCCTGGCGGAACTCCGGCCCCCAATCGACGAAGACGTAATCCTCGTCCCATTCCTCGGCGGTGCGCCGCTTGGTGGACACCATGATCAGGCGTTCCTCCAGCAGCTTCTCGATATGCAGACCGGGGCGGCTGACCGGATTGTACATGACACCGATGTCGAGCAGGCCTTCGGTCAGTTGGCGCATCAGGCCGTCCGACAGGCCCACTTCGGCGCGCAGGGCGACGTCGGGCAGGGCGGTGCGCATCCACGGAATCCACTGCACCAGCAAGCGGTCCCACAGCGAGAACTGGCCGCCGACGTTCAGCACGGTCTTGAAGCCGGGCGGCAGGGCGATTTCCTGGCGCGCCTGCTCCCACACCCGCACCAGCGTGGTGGCGTAACGGCGGAATTGCAGGCCGGCGGCGGTCAGCTCGGTGCCCGATTTGGAGCGCACGAACAACGGGCGGCCCAATTCGTCCTCCAGCGCCTTGATGCGCATGGAGACGGTCGACTGGGTGACCTCGAGGCGTTCGGCAGCCTTGTTGAAATTGCCGGTTTCGACGATTTCGAGGAAGGTGCGGGCGAGGTCGATATTCATGGGATTGTCCGGGGGAATCGGGCGCGGCGAAACGTTTCCGCACCTGCGAAGGCGGACTTCTAGCGCACCTGGGCGCGAACATCAACCGCGCAAAATGCGGTTATCGAAAAAGCTGATACTTGAAGCGGAAAGGGCCTGCCCGGCCAGGGGGAAAGCCGGGCGCGCCGGTGATCTCGGCGCCGCCCGGTCTTTCGGTGCGCGTTACGCCTGGGCGCGCGACTTCACATCGCCGCGGGTGCGGGCGGCGTATTCCTTGAGCTGGCGTTCCATGGCCTGGAACGCGCCCTTGAGGGCGGCGTAGATGTCCTCATGCTCTTCGGAATCGCGCTTCACCACCAGCTCGGAGCCGGGAACGGTGAGGTCGAGGCGGATGTGGAAATTCTCGCCCTTCTGATGCAGGTTCGACGAGTTCTTGTGGCTGCGCTCGATCGCCACCCGGCAGCTGGTGATGCGGTCGAAGAACTGCTCCAGCTTGGCCACCTTCTCGCGGACGCGCTCTTCCGCGGCGTCCGAATGATCAATCCCGTGAAAGGTGATCTGGAGAGGAATCTGCATGAACGTCTCCTGCTTCTCAAAGGCCGCGCGGCGCTGTTGGACTCGCGGCGGAATTTCCCACAAGGGGGCCCGACTTACTTTCGGGGCCGATATACATACCGATTCGGTGACATCAGGGCAACGCCGATGCGTAAGTTCCCCATTCTTCCGGATTAGGACGGCACTTGCAACCTACCGGTGGTTACCTCATATCAAGGCGCCCGCGCGTCGCGGGTCCTTCAGGTGATAGACAAACAGGAATCAACCATGGCCGAAGAGAAGCGCGAGTTTCAGGCGGAAGTCGCCAAGCTGCTGGATATCGTCGTCCACTCGCTCTACTCCAATAAGGAGATCTTCCTGCGCGAGCTGATCTCCAACGCGTCCGACGCCTGCGACAAGCTGCGCTACCAGGCGTTGACCGATGCCGCGCTGGTCGAGGGCGACGCCGATTACCGCATCCGCCTCATTCCCGATGCCGAAGCGGGTACGCTGACCATCGCCGATAATGGCATCGGTATGAACAAGGACGATCTGGTTGCCAATCTGGGCACCATCGCCAAGTCGGGCACCGCCGAGTTCATGAGCCGGCTGACCGGCGATTCGAAGAAGGACATGAGCCTGATCGGCCAGTTCGGCGTCGGCTTCTATTCGGCCTTCATGGTGG
>JAEZFE010000233.1 GCA_023437865.1 Pseudomonadota bacterium
CGCCCGCTTTCCGTATTCGCCGAGATCCGGGAGAGCCTGGGCCTGCCGGTGCTGACCGACATCCATTCGGAAGATCAGTGCGCCCCTGTCGCCCAGGTGGTCGACGTGTTGCAGATCCCGGCTTTCCTGTGCCGCCAGACCGATCTGCTGCTGGCCGCCGGCAAGTCCGGCGCCGTGGTCAACGTGAAGAAGGGCCAGTTCCTCGCGCCCAACCAGATGGCCAATGTGGCCGCCAAGGTCGAGAGCACCGGCAATTCCCGCATTCTGCTGACCGAGCGCGGTGCCACCTTCGGCTATGGCGATCTGGTGGCCGACATGCGGGCGCTGCCGATTATGGCGCGCACCGGCTATCCGGTGGTGATGGACGCCACCCACGCCGTCCAGTCGCCGGGCGGCCAGGGCGGGTCGTCGGGCGGTGATCGCCGCTTCGCGCCGGTTCTCGCCCGCGCCGCCGTGTCCACCGGCATCGCCGGTGTGTTCATCGAGACGCATCCCGATCCGGACCACGCCCCGTCGGACGGTCCGAACATGATCGCCCTGGCGGATATGCCCCAGCTGATCGCCACCCTTCAGGCGTTCGACCGGGTTGCCAAGGCCCATCCCCTCACCATTGATTGATCCAACCGTCAGAAGTTTGGAGAGACTCCCCATGACCGCCATTATCGACATCCACGCCCGCGAAATTCTCGATTCGCGCGGCAACCCCACCGTCGAAGTCGACGTGGTGCTGGAAAGCGGCGTGTTCGGCCGCGCCGCCGTTCCGTCGGGCGCCTCGACCGGTGCGCATGAAGCCTGCGAGCTGCGCGCCGGCGACAAGTCGCGCTACGGCGGCAAGGGCGTGCTGAAGGCCTGCGAGGCCGTCAATGGCGAGATTTATGACGCGCTGTCGGGCATGGACGTCACCGATCAGGTGGTTCTCGACCAGACCATGATCGAGCTGGACGGTACCCCCAACAAGGCGCGCCTGGGCGCCAACGCCATCCTCGGCGTCTCGCTGGCCTGTGCCAAGGCCGCCGCCGAGGAAGCCGGCCTGCCGCTGTACCGCTATGTCGGCGGCGCCTTCGCCTCGGCCCTGCCGGTGCCGATGATGAACATCATCAACGGCGGCGCCCATGCCGACAACCCCATCGACATCCAGGAATTCATGATCATGCCGGTGGGCGCGCCGACCTGCGCCGACGCCATCCGCATGGGCTCCGAGGTGTTCCAGGCGCTGAAGAAGCAGCTCAAGGACGCCGGCCACAACACCAATGTCGGTGACGAGGGCGGCTTCGCCCCCAACCTGAAGTCGGCCGAGCAGGCGCTGGACTTCATCATGCAGTCCATCGAGAAGGCCGGCTACAAGCCGGGCGAGGACATCATGCTCGCGCTGGACTGTGCCTCGACCGAGTTCTTCAAGGACGGCAAGTACGAGATGGTCGGTGCCAAGAAGTCGTTCGACCAGAAGGGCATCGTCAAGTTTTACAACAAGCTGGTCTCGTCCTACCCGATCATCTCGATCGAGGACGGCTGCGCCGAGGACGACCTGGAAGGCTGGGAGCTGCTGACCGAGACCCTGGGCAGCAAGGTCCAGCTGGTGGGCGACGACCTGTTCGTCCCCAACCCGGCCCGCCTGGCCATGGGCATCGAGAAGGGCCTGGCCAATTCGATCCTGGTCAAGGTCAACCAGATCGGCACCCTGTCCGAGACCCTGGAAGCCGTCGACATGGCCCACAAGGCCGGCTATACCGCCGTCCTGTCGCACCGCTCGGGCGAGACCGAGGACAGCATCATCGCCGACCTGGCGGTCGCCACCAATTGCGGCCAGATCAAGACCGGCTCGCTGTCGCGCTCGGATCGCCTGGCCAAGTACAACCAGCTGATCCGCATCGAGGAAGAGCTGGGCTCCGCCGCGCGCTATGCCGGCAAGGGCATCCTGAAGCGCTAAGCTTCGGCACGGTTGACGCGGGAACGGTCGGGGGATACCCCGGCCGTTCTTGTTTGCGGTGCGTCCTCCACCAGGGCAATGGCGGCGTTTTCGGCCATTCCCCATTTGGAAGGCATGAAAACCGATGCCGTGTTTCGCTGTTTCGCCAAATGGTTTGCCCATCAAACCGGCCGCCCCATTACCTTCGCTCTCGCCTTGGTGGTGGTGATCAGTTGGGCGGCCAGCGGACCGCTGTTCGGCTTCTCTGATACCTGGCAGCTGGTCATCAACACCGGCACCACCATCGTCACTTTCCTGATGGTGTTCCTGATCCAGAATACGCAAAACCGGGACACCGAAGCCTTGCAGCTCAAACTCGACGAATTGATCCGGGTGAGCCGACAGGCGCGCGACAGCCTCATCGATACCGAGGACCTTCCTGAGCAGGAGGTCGAGCGCATTCGCAAGGAATTCCGTCGCGAGGGCGAGGGCGCGCGGCGGGGGGCGGTCTAGCCAATTCTCGCAATTTTCGCTGTTTTGTTCTTGGGAGCGAAAACACTGGCTTTGCCTATTGAGGTGAGTTATTTCTGCAACAGCCATCAGCATAATCGTCAAGAAAGTGAATCGTTCGATTCCTGACTTATTGACGTCATGAATAGCCCGTGATTCCATCCAGAACATGTTGCAGGAACTTAGCCGCCGCCTTCGCCATGTCATCGGCCCCCTGATTGGGGTCGGCGCCGAGGCATACTTCGCCTACCACACGGTGGAAGGTGATCGCGGTGTGTTGGCCTGGATCCGGCTGAAGAACGAAATCCTCGAAGCTGAAATGCAGCTCGCCAAGGTGACGACCGAGCGCCAGGCCTTGGAGCACCGCGTCCTGCTGCTGCGCCCCGACCATCTGGACCCGGATATGCTGGAGGAGCGTGCGCGCACCATGCTTAACATGGGCCGCGACGACGAAGTGGTCATTTTCGACCGCCATTAAGCATTTCCTTATCTTCCGTTGCGCGGCATGGGGGCGAGACCCGATGCCGCCTTGGCTTGTTTTCATCTATTCCTTGCAGGCAATTGCTGGGAGGGAAGGGGATGGGCCGGGTGGATTGGCCGCAGATGCGGGCGGATGTGAACGCCGGCCTGGTGACTGCCGTGGTCTCGCTGCCGCAATCGGTGCCGCTGGGCGCCATCGCCTTCGCACCGTTGGGGCCTGACTTCATCTGGCTGGGGGTGCTGTCCGGCCTCTATTCCTCCATCATCGCAGCCGCCGTGGCGGCGCTGGCCGGCGGTGCGCCGCTGATGGTCACCGGCCCGCGCGCCTCCGCCTCATTGATCGTCGCCGCCTTGGTCTCGGCCCTGATGGCCAGCCCCGAGGTCATTGCCCGCGGGGGCGCGCCCTTGGCGGCCACGCTGACCTTTGCCGCCATCGCGCTGTCGGGCGTGGTGCAGATCCTGTTCGGCCTGTTCCGCCTGGGGCACCTGATCAAATTCATTCCTTACCCGGTCATCGCCGGCTTCATGAACGGGGTTGCCGTGCTGATCCTCCTGGGGCAGTTGCGGGCGCTGCTTGGCCTGCCGGAAAGCTTCCAGTGGAGTGCTTGGCCGGACCTGCTT
>JAEZFE010000241.1 GCA_023437865.1 Pseudomonadota bacterium
GGTCTGGCGCACGAGGAAACGGAAGGCGTCGTTGCCGCTGAAAACCAGCACCCGGACCTTGGCCCAGGCGAAATCGCCAGAATGAAGATGGGTGGGATGTCGCATGCAATCAGCATAGCGGTGCGCGCAGGGCTGGGTAAACACCGCTCCCGATTGACTTACCCCCGCGCACGCTCAAATTAGGCTGATGCGACGCCGAAACCCCGCCACCCTCATCCGCACGCCGCAAGTCGGGCCGCGCGACGATTGGAACACCATCCGCAAGCTGCTGCCCTATCTATGGCCGCCGGGCGAGACGGGCCTGCGGGCGCGGGTGGTCGTCGCCATGGCCTTCCTGGCCGCCGCCAAGGGCATCAACGTGGGCGTGCCGATCCTCTACAAGCACGCGGTGGACGCGCTGACCGCCAAGCCGGGCATGATGGTGGCGGTGCCGGTCATGATCATGCTGGCCTATGGCCTGGCCCGCACCCTGGCCGGGGCATTCTCCGAATTGCGCGACATCGCCTTCGCCAAGGTCGGCCAGCGCGCCATCCGTGCCGTCGGGCTGCAGGTATTCCGCCATCTGCACGGTCTGGCGCTGCGCTTTCATCTCGACCGCCAGACCGGCGGCGTCAGCCGCGCCATCGAGCGCGGCACCAAGGGCATCGAGTTCCTGCTGAACTTCATGCTGTTCAACATCCTGCCGACCCTGCTCGAAATCGGGCTGGTCACGGCGGTGCTGTGGAAGCTGTATGACGCCCGCTTCGCCCTGGTGACCTTTGGCACCATTGTCGTCTACATCGCCTATACGCTGATCGTTACCGAATGGCGGACCCAATTCCGCCGCACCATGAACGAGACCGATTCCGAGGCCAGCACCAAGGCCATCGATTCGCTGCTGAACTTCGAGACGGTAAAATATTTTGGCAACGAGGAACACGAAGCCGGGCGCTACGACAAGGCGCTGAGCCGCTATGAGCAGGCGGCGGTGAAGTCCAAGGTGACCTTGTCCATGCTCAACATCGGCCAGGGCGCCATCATCGCGGTGGGCCTGACCGCTGTCATGATCATGGCCGGCTACGGGGTCGCCGACGGCACCATGAGCATCGGCGATTTCGTGCTGGTGAACGCCTATCTGGTCCAGCTTTACCTGCCCTTGAACTTCCTGGGCTTCGTCTACCGCGAAATCAAGCAATCGCTGACCGACATGGAGGCGATGTTCCGGCTGATGGCCCAGCATGCCGAGATCAAGGACGCGCCCGACGCCCTGCCGCTGACGGTAGACGGCGGCGCGGTGCGGTTCGAGGACGTGCAGTTCGGCTACAATCCCGACCGCACCATCCTGCACGGCATCAGCTTCGCTGTACCGGCGGGCCACCGGGTTGCCATCGTCGGGCCGTCGGGCGCCGGCAAGAGCACCCTCTCGCGCCTGCTGTTCCGCTTTTACGACGTGACCGGCGGGCGCGTGCAGATCGACGGCCAGGACATCCGCGCGGTGACGCAAAAATCCCTGCGCGCCGCCATCGGCATCGTTCCGCAGGATACCGTGCTGTTCAACGACACCATCCGCTACAACATCGCCTATGGCCGCCCCGGCGCGACCCAGGAGGAGATCGAGCAGGCGGCGCGGCTGGCCCGCATCCACGACTTCGTCACCTCCCTGCCCGAAGGCTACGACACCCGCGTCGGCGAGCGCGGCCTCAAGCTGTCGGGCGGCGAGAAGCAGCGCGTCGCCATCGCCCGCACCATCCTCAAGGCGCCGCAGATCCTACTGTTCGACGAAGCCACCAGCGCGCTGGACACTCACACCGAAAAGGAAATCCAGGCCTCCTTGCGCGAGGTATCGAAGAACCGCACCACCCTGGTCATCGCCCACCGTCTGTCCACCGTGGTCGATTGCGACGAGATCCTGGTGCTGGAGGCCGGGCGCATCGTCGAGCGCGGTCGCCATGCCGACCTGATGGCGGCGGCCGGCCGTTACGCCGAGATGTGGAAGAAGCAGCAGGAGGCGCAGGAGCTCCAGCACCGGCTGGAGACCGAACTGGAAGGCGCGGCGGAGTAAGCTTCCTTCCTCCCTCCCCCATCAAGGGGGAGGGCTTGTTACAGCAAACTGCCCTGTCGTTCGTCCTTGCCCTTGGCTTTCTTCGGCGCGGCGGGCGGCGCGGACACCGGCGCGCTTTGGCCGGCCACGACGTCGGTCTTGCCGTCGTGGAATTCGACCGACAATTGCCCCGTGGCGGTCGCGGCGGAAACCACATGCCCGCTCGCATCGCGCACCACGGCATAGCCGCGGTCCAGCACCTTCTTGTAGCTGAAGCTTTCCAGCAGGGCGCCAAGCTGGGCGAGGTGACGGCCATGGTCGGAGAGCGCGCGGTCGAGCGCCGGTTTCAGCCGCCCACCGGTCTGTTCCAGCTTCAGCTCGCATTTTTCCAGCCGCGCCTTCTCGGCGGCGAGCGCCGTCTTCATGGCGTGCTCCAGCCGGGTGGCGGCATGGGCCAGGGCATGGGTCTTGTCAGTCAGCAGTTCGCGCGGATGCTTGAGGCGGCCCGCCAGGCGCTCCAGTTCGGCCTCGCGCCGGTGCAGCAGATTGGGCAGAGCCATGCGCAAGCGTTCGGCGCGGTCATCGAGGCGGAGCGTGCAATCCTCGATCACCCGGCGGGGATTGGGCAGGGC
>JAEZFE010000263.1 GCA_023437865.1 Pseudomonadota bacterium
GCTTGGGCGCCTCGGCCAAGCCGCCGCCGGCGCGCGGGGCATCATCGAAGAAGAAGCTGACCGGAACGTCCAGGGCCTCGGAAATATGGTAAAGCCGGCTGGCGCTGACGCGGTTGGCGCCGCTTTCGTATTTCTGCACCTGCTGAAAGGTCAGATTGACTGCCTTGGCCAACTCGGTCTGGCTCAGCCCCATCAGGGTGCGGCGCAACCGCAGGCGGCCGCCGACGTGCACATCGATGGGGTCGGGTTCGCCGGTTTCGGTGCGCGCCCGATACTTCGCGCCGCCTTTAGTTGCCATGATTCGCCATTTGAAATTGGTGTGATTGCATACAGTAACGTTCAGGCACGTTGTATGCAATAGCACGCGCGCTTTCCTGGTCTTAATTCGCTTGTCGCGCGTGCCGGCTGTTTAGGGCGATCAGCCCTCGGCCACCCAGCCGCATTGGGTCAGCAGGGCACGCATGTGCTCGGGCACGGGGGCGGTGGCGGTCACCGGCGGCTTGCTCTTGTACAGCGGTACCGCGACCTCGCGGGCATGCAGGTGCAGTTGCGGCGCCACCAGATCGGCGGTGCCGCGCCCATAGGTGGAATCGCCGACGATGGGCCAACCCATGGCGGCCAGATGGACGCGGATCTGATGGGTGCGGCCGGTGCGCGGGCGGGCCTCGATCCATGCCAGCCGGTCGGTGCGGCCCAGCACCCGCCAGTCGGTGACCGAGGGCTGGCCGCTGCTGTCCACGACCATGCGCCAGCCGTGGCGGCGCTCCAGCTTCTTCAGTGGCTTGTCGATGGTGCCGGCATCGGCGGGCGGGCTGCCCACCACCACCGCCCAATAGGTCTTGTCCACCGCGCCCGAGGCGAATAATTCGCCGAGCTTGGCCAGCGCCTTGCGGTGGCGGCCCGGCACCAGGCAGCCCGAGGTGTCGCGGTCGAGCCGGTGGGCCAGTTCGGGCGCGCGCGGCAGGCCGAAGCGCAGCCCGTCGAGGAACGCCATCAGGTGGTTGTCGCCCTTGCCGCCGGCATGAACGGCCAGGCCGGCGGGCTTGTCGAGGATCAGCATCAGCCCGTCGCGGTACAGCAGGCGGGCTTCCAGTTCTTGTGGGGTCATTGGGCCGGGAACGGTGTGGGAGTGCAGGTCTGGCCGCGCGGTTTCAGGGCCGCGCACAGCTTTTCGGCCTGGGCGGGGTCCACCGGGCCGGCGATCAGCCGGTAGGTGACGCCCAAATCGCCCAGATCGGCGCGCGACACCTTGTAGCCCAGCTCGCCCAGCTCCGCATGCTCCTTCTTCAGCGCATCCCACGCTTTCTCGCCATGGGCGGCGGTGCCCATGGACAACAGGTGGATGCCCGCCGGCCCCTTGGCGCCCGCCGGCAGCGGCGGCGCGTTGACGCGGGCCGGCGACGGAATCACCTCCAGCTTGCCCGAGACGCCGCCGGGCATGCGCGACACCCGTCCCGTCGCGCTGCCCTTTGCCTTGGCTTTGGCCTTGGGTTTTTCCGGTGGCGGGGCGGCGGCCAGAACCTCGGGCAGGGTGCCGCTGGCGACCAGAGTGTCGAGCGCGGCCAACTCGGCGGTACGCTCCTCCGGGGTGACCAGACCGCAATCCTCCAGCCGGCCCAGGCGCTCCTTGAAGGCGCGGGCCGAACTCTGATCCGGCGGTGCGTATTGCTGGCGCTGGGCGGGCTGCTTGGGCAACAGGGCGTCGAGCAGGAAGGCGCGCTCGGCCTGGCGGGTGGCATCGGTGCCGCGTGGGGTATCGGTGCCCAGTTCGGCGAAACGGCTGACGAAGGCGTCCACCGGCGGCATGGGGCGGTCGAGCCCGGCGGCGGGCGGGCGCGGCGCGGTGAGCGGCAGCAGGGCACCGATGTTCGAGGCGCGGCGCGCCACCGCGTCGTCGCGGGGAACCAGCGTCTTGTCGGCCAGTTCCTTCAGCGCCAGGAAGCGTTGGGCCATGGGGTCGCCGGCCAGCAGGATCGCAGCCTGGGCGGCATCGACGCGGCCGGCCGGGAAAGCCGGCGGTGGCTCGGGCGCGGCGGGGAGCGGGGGCTCGGCGGGTTGGGCGATGGATGGCGCCGCCAGCTCTACGGGCTCGGCCATGTCGGCGCAGCCGGCGGTCAGCGGAACCAGCGCCGCCAGAAGCATCATGCGGAAGGACAAGGACATGCCGGCCTCGGGAAGTTGTGCCGCGCCCATTTTCGCTGGGCCGGCGGCAAGCGCAACCCCATAACGCACTGGGCTGCCCCCCTGTGACCATTAACGTGACTTTTCCTGTGTGGAGAGGTGCGCGTGGTTGACGCCGGAAGGCAACTCTCCGATAAGGCGGCATGGACAGCAGGCGAGGGGCCGTTGAGCGAACAGGACGAACGTGCCGTGAGCCTGGAGCAGGTGCGCACCCTGGCCGAGGCCGGGCGCTTTGATGCCGCCCTGCGCGCCGCCGCCAAGCTGCCGGCCGAAACCGAGGCGGTGCGGCTGTTTCAGCGGGGCGCGGCGGCGCTCAAGCGCAACGATTCCTTCGCCGCCGTCGCCGCCTTCGAGGCGCTGGCCGTGGTGGAAAGCGGCTTTCCAGCCCTGTGGGATGCGCTGGGCAGCGCCTATCGCCGCGATGCCCGCTATGAGGATTGCCTGACGGTCGCTGCCAAGGCGCCTTCCACCCGCCAGTTGCGCTACGAGGCCGGCATGAGCCATCTGGCGCTGGGCGAGGGTGAAAAGGCGCTTGCCACCTTCGATGCCATCCTCGCCGAAGATCCCGAGCACGCCGCCTCGTGGTATGCCAGCCATGCCCCGGCGCTGGAGCTGCATGGCTTGGCCGCCGCGTGCGACCGGCTGGAGCGCGCCTGCGCCTGCGCTGGCGCCAACGGCAAGTATTGGGGCTTCCTTGCTGCCTATGCGCTGCTGGAGGGGCGGGACGCCCACGAGCTGATCCGCACTCATGTGCAGCCCCACCCGGCGCGGCGCGCCCTGGTGGATGGGGTCGCATCCCTGCTGCCCCGCTGCGCGGATGCGCAGATGTTTGGCCTGTCCGCCTCGCTGCTCCGCTACGCCGTGGCGCAGGCGAAGGAAGAGGGCATGGTGCTGGAGTTCGGCGTGCGCCGGGGCACCTCCATCCGCGTCCTCGCCGAAGTGGCGGGGCAGGGGGTGCACGGCTTCGATTCATTCGAGGGCCTGCCCGAAAGCTGGGGCAACGAGCCGGCGGGCGTGCTGACCACCGGCGCCGATCTGCCCGAGGTGCCGGCCAATGTGAGCCTCTATGCCGGCTGGTTTCAGGACACCCTGCCGGCTTTTCTTCAGACCCATCCCGGCCCGGTGCGGCTGGTCAACATCGACAGCGACATCTACGCCTCGGCCCGCACTGTGTTGAATGCGCTCAAGGACCGCATCCGCCCCGGCACCGTGCTGGTGTTCGACGAATTCATCGGAAACCGCACCTGGGCCGAGGACGAGTTCAAGGCCTTCGCCGAATTCGTAGCCGAGACCGGGGTGGCGTGGCGGGTTATCGCGCTGTCGCCCTTCACCAAGCAGGTGGCTGTGGTCATTGATGCTTGACTCCCGGCCCGGCTTGACGAGATTCGGCCCCTTGGGTTTTGGGAGCACACGATGACGGTTGCGATCGAGATGGGTTCAACGACGGCGGGGCAGCCGGCGACCCTGGATCTCGAAGAGCTGCTGGCCACCCGTCTGCTGGTCCAGGGCAATTCGGGCTCGGGCAAGTCGCACCTGTTGCGCCGGCTGGTCGAGCAGAGCGCGCAATGGGTCCAGCAGGCCCTGATTGATCCCGAGGGTGATTTCGTCACCCTGGCCGAGGCGTTCGGCCATGTGGTGGTGGACGGCGCCGCCCATACCGAGGCGGCGCTTCAGCAGGTGGCCGCCCGCGTGCGTCAGCACCGTGTCTCGGTGGTGCTC
>JAEZFE010000268.1 GCA_023437865.1 Pseudomonadota bacterium
CCTTGGGCGCAGTGACCACCGTCATTGCCAAGAACATGGGCAACATCATCAATTTGAAGATCACCAACCGCGATGGCATCGGCCAGCTTGGCGTCCAGCTTGCCCAGCCGCTGGTTGGCCCGCGCCGCCGCCTGCTTGACCAGGCCCAGGGCGCGGATTAGGGGCGCCGGCAGGCGCTGGGTGCCGATGGGAAAGTTCGACAGGCTGCGCTGGGTCTGGGCGCCCCACAGCTTGTCGGCGGGCACCGCCACCTCGCCCATGGTGTCCCTCTCCATTCGGACAGTACCCATTCCCGTGCCTCCCACGCTGACTGGCTTTCTCCCATATGGGGGCTGGGCGCCTGCCGGCCTATCGCCATCCCGGATGGTGCCCGACGCGCATCGGCAAATTGGGAGGACCGCATGGCCTCGCGCCACGGGCACGACTTAACCCTCGCCGAAAGTGGAGCCCTCGCCCTGGCGGAAGCCGCCGCTGACCTGGACAGCGCAGACGATGCCGAGAAATTCCTGAGCGCGTTGGAGCGCAATCACAAAGTCTGGCTGACCATCAAGGACGTGGCCGAGCGCGAGAACTGGACGGTGCCCAATCCCCGGATGGCCGATTACGCGCTCGCCACCGCCGGCACCATGGGGCGTGGCGTGACCGACGAGGAACTGCACGCGTTGATCGCCATCAACCGCGAGGTTTCGGCGCATCTGGCCGGCGGCGACATCGAGCATATCCGCCAGCGCGCCTATTTCCTGTGGGAGAATTTGGGCCGGCCCCAGGGCAAGGACCTGGAACACTGGCTGATCGCCGAGATGGAGATGAAAGGCCGGCAGGCGCACTGACATAGGGGATGACACGCACATACGTTAAGTTTGTGTGTATCGTTCCTCCGGATAGTATCCCTTCCGCCAAGCGGGGGGTTAATCTTCCTGGAATGCCCTGACCAACAGGCGCTTCTAGGGAGGAAGCCCATGGGGATCATCTCCATACCCGTCCGCCTGACGCTGGCTGAAAGCTGCGCGGTGGCCCTGCATCTGGCCGCCGAGGAATTGGCTGCTGCTGCCGATCACATGACCTTTCTGGCCGCGCTGGACAGCAATCACCGCCTATGGCTGTCGCTAGCCCAGATCGCCCAGGGCTCGGGCTGGTCGGTCCCCGACCGCCGGCTGGCCGATTTCGTCACCGCCACCGCGCACAAGGCGGGCCGCAAGACCGGTGACGACCAGATCGAGACGCTGATCGCCATCAACCGCGAGGTTGCCGGCCATTTGGCGGGCGGCCAGGACATGGAGGCCATGCACAGCCGCGCCGCCCTGGCTTGGCAGGAACGTGGCCGCCCCTATGGTCTGGGCCTGGAACGCTGGCTGATCGCCGAGATGGAGCGCAAGGCGCGCATCCGTCACTAAGCGCTATGCGCGCAACGCAGGCGGGCATGTGAAATTTCCACCTGCAAGCATGGGGATCTGTTGAATAGGCTGGATGATCCACATCCAGCCTGTAAAACGGGTCCGCCATGACGTCCATCTTCGACCGCGATCTCGGCCGCAACGCCGCCAATTACGAAGCGCTCTCGCCCATCTCCTTCGTCGAACGCACTGCCGCCGTTTATCCCGACCGGCCGGCGGTGATCCATGGCGAGCGCCGGCTGACCTGGGCGCAGGTTTGGGAACGCTCCAAGCGGCTGGCCTCGGCGCTGGACAAGCGCGGCATTCGCAAGGGCGACACGGTGGCGGTGCTGGCCCCCAACGTGCCGGCCATGGTCGAGGCCCATTACGGCGTGCCCATGTGCGGCGCCGTGCTCAATGCCATCAACACCCGGCTCGACGCCGCCGCCATCGCCTTCATCCTCGAGCACGGCGAGGCCAAGGTGCTGCTGGTGGACCAGGAACTGGCCGAGCTGGCCGCCCATGCGCTGGGCCATCTGGCCAAGAAGCCGCTGGTCATCGACATCGCCGACGTTCTCGCCCCGCCGGGCCCCCGCATCGGCGCGCTGGAATACGAGGATTTCCTGGCCGAGGGCGACCCGTCCTATTCCTGGGTGAAGCCCACGGACGAGTGGGACGCCATCGCTCTCAACTACACGTCCGGCACCACCGGCAATCCCAAGGGCGTGGTGCTGCATCACCGCGGCGCCTATCTGAATTCCATGGGCAATCTGCCGGTGTGGAACCTGCACGGCCACCCGGTCTATCTGTGGACCTTGCCGCTGTTCCATTGCAACGGCTGGTGCTTCCCGTGGACGGTGGCGCTTCTGGCTGGCACCCAGGTCTGCCTGCGCCGTGTCGAGGCGGCCGCCATTTTCGACGCTATCGCCACCCACAAGGTCAGCCATCTGTGCGGCGCGCCGGTGGTCTTGGGCCTGCTCATCAATGCCAAGGAGCATGAGCGCAAGGTCTTCGACCATCAGGTCCACATCATGACCGCCGCCTCGCCGCCGCCGGCCTCGGTGATCGAGCGCATGGAGCGCGACGGCTTCGCCATCACCCATGTCTACGGCCTGACCGAGGTCTACGGCCCCGCCGTCACCTGCTCGTGGCACGAGGACTGGGACAAGGAGGCGGTGGAGGAGCGCGCGCGGCTGAAGTCGCGCCAGGGCGTGCGCTATCCGGTGCTCGACGGCCTGATGGTGGCCGACCCCAAGACGCTGGAGCCGGTGCCGGCCGACGGCGAGACACTGGGCGAGGTGTTCATGCGCGGCAACATCGTCATGAAGGGCTATCTCAAGAACCCGGGCGCCACCGAGGAATGCTTCGCCGGTGGCTGGTTCCACACCGGCGATCTGGCGGTGCTGCACGCCGACGGCTATCTCCAGCTCAAGG
>JAEZFE010000345.1 GCA_023437865.1 Pseudomonadota bacterium
GCCGCCCGGCGGGGGGCGGTTCTGCGCCGCCTGCCCGAGCGCGCCGAGGGCGGCGGCGCCCAGCGTGGAGCTGGCGCGGTGGCCGGCCTGGGCCAAGGCGTGACGGATGCCCGAGACGATCAGCCCGCGCACCAGCCCGGAATCGCGGAAGCGGACCTCGGCCTTGGCGGGGTGGACGTTGACGTCCACCGCCTCCGGGTCGAGATCGATGAACAGGGCGACGACGGGATGGCGGTCGTGGCTGAGAACGTCCTGATAGGCGCCCCGGACCGCGCCGATCACCAGCCGGTCCTTGACCGGGCGGCCGTTGACGAACAGGTATTGGTGGGCGTTGGTGCCCTTGTTGAAGGTGGGCAACCCGGCCCAGCCGGTCAGCGTCACCCCCTCGCGCTCGGCATTGAGTTCGACCGCGTTGGTCTC
Organism: Pseudomonadota bacterium; assembly: GCA_023437865.1. Classification (GTDB taxonomy): domain Bacteria; phylum Pseudomonadota; class Alphaproteobacteria; order Rhodospirillales; family Magnetospirillaceae; genus Magnetospirillum. The sequence continues at coordinate 421 of JAEZFE010000345.1, forward strand.
GAGATCCCGGCCGATGATGGCGGCGAGGCGCGACAGCCGGGCGGCGGCGAGACTGCCTTTCTGTCCCGCCAGCTTCAGCACCGAGCGTGATCCGTCCGACAGCGAAAAGCCGATGGTGGGGTGCGCCATGGCCAGCCGCTCGAGCACGTCGGCGGCATGGCTGAGTTCGGTGCGCGGCGCCTTGAGGAATTTCAGCCGCGCCGGGGTGGCGTAGAACAGGTCGCGCACCTCGACGCGGGTGCCGAACGGATGGGCGGCGGGCACCGGCTGGCCCTTGGCACCGCCCTCGACGCTGAGCGCCCAGGCGGAATCGCTGCCCTTGGGCCGCGAGGTGATGGTCAGCCGCGCCACCGAGCCGATGGACGGCAATGCCTCGCCGCGGAAACCGAGATGGCGGATGTGGACGAGATCGTCGTCGGGCAGCTTGGAGGTGCAATGGCGCTCGACCGCCAGGGCAAGCTCGTCGGGGCCCATGCCGTAGCCGTCATCGGTGACCGAGATCAGCGCCTGGCCGCCTTCGACCAGCACCACGTCGATACGGCCGGCGCCGGCGTCCCGCGCGGTCTCGACCAGTTCCTTGACGGCGGAGGCCGGGCGCTCGACCACCTCGCCGGCGGCGATCTGATTGACCAGAGTGGGGGGAAGCAGACGGATCATGGGCCGAGTCTAGCCGCTTGCCCGCCCGCCCGCCAAGCGTCATTGCTTATTCGGGAATTGGGAGTAAGCTTTAAATCGGATGGGGGGACGGAGGCGTCCCGATGACACATGCGATCCCTCGGGCGCAGCACGCGCCACACCAACCGCGCCCGGCCAAGAAGCCGGCGCCGCATAAATCCGGTCATGGCGGCCTGGCCGCCGGCATCGTGGCAGGCCTGATGGCCGGCGTCGCGGCGCTGTACTTCGCCCTGGTGCCCGCCACCCACCGCGCCGATCCGACCAAAGCTCTGCTCGCCCAGATGCAGGCCGCCGCTACCGGCGCCGCGCCGGCCACCCACGCCTTCGGCGGCAGGCTGAGCGTCACCCTGGGCGACGGCCCGGCCAACGTCACCGCCGAGAACCTGCCGGCCAAGGCCTGCGTTCAGGTTGGCTGGCGGCTGTCGAAGGACGGTACCGTCATCGTCAACGGCGTGCTGCCGCAACGGCTGTCGGCGGCCCGGCTGAGTGAATTGTGCGCGAGCGAGGGCGGCGCCACCCTGACCTGGGTGCCCGACGCCGAGTAGCCACGGGAACAGCGCGGCTAATGCTGGACGGTGTAAGCGGTCAGGAACCGCCCCTGCGCATCGTGCTCGATCTCCAGGCTGTCGTAGTCCATGCGGAAGCCTGACCACATGCCGAGCATGTAGCAGATCCGGGCCGGCGGACAGCCAGGCCAGTCGGGCGCGCCAAGCAGTTCCAGCGTGCGCTCGCGCGACGCCTGCTCACGGCGCAGCCGCTGGATCACATCCGCCGCCATGGGGCCACGGGGATTGTCGGCATCCACGCTTTTGCGGCTGGCGTGCCAAAGGGCGGCGTCGAAGCGGTTATCGTTGAACGGGTCGTTCACCAACACGTAGGCGATCGCGACGAGGGCGATGAGCCACTTATGAAGCAGGGCGGCGGCAAGACCCAGCGTCGCCAGCCCGCCCAACGCCCACTTCGTGCGACGCCGCACCCTATCCCCGCCATTCCTTGATCTGGGCGATCAGGCTGTTGGTGGACGCGTCGTGTGAGGCCACCTCGCCCGCGCTGGTCAGCTCGGGCAGGATCTTCTTGGCCAGCTGCTTGCCGAGCTCGACGCCCCATTGGTCGAAGGAATTGATGTCCCACACCACGCCCTGCACGAACACTTTGTGCTCGTACAGCGCCAGCACCATGCCGAGCGTGCGCGGATCAAGCACCTTGTAGAGCATGATGTTGCTGGGGCGGTTGCCGGTGAACACGCGGTGACGGGCGTCGTCGTCGGAAATTCCCGGGTTTTCCGCCTTCACCTCGTCGAGCGTCTTGCCGCGCATCAGCGCCTCGGGCTGCGCCAGGAAATTGGCCAGCAGCATCAGATGGTGCTCGCCCACCGGATTGTGGGTGTTGGCGGCGGCCAGGAAATCGCAGGGGATCGGCTTGGTGCCCTGATGGATCAGCTGGTAGAAGGCGTGCTGGCCGTTGGTGCCGGGCTCGCCGAACACGATCGGGCCGGTCTGCCAGGTTACCGGCCGGCCGTCGCGGGCGTTGCCCTTGCCGTTGGATTCCATGTCGAGCTGCTGCAGATAGGCCGGCAGCCGGTGCAGGTACTGGTCATAGGGCAGCACCGCATAGGCCTGGGCGCCCATGAAATTGTTGTACCACACCCCTAGCAGGCCGAGGATCACCGGCATGTTGGCGCCCAGCGGCGCGGTGCGGAAATGCTCGTCCATGGCGTGGGCGCCGTCCAGCAGTTCCTCGAACCGCTCGAAGCCGATGGCGATGGCGATCGACAGGCCGATGGCCGACCACAGGGAATAGCGGCCGCCCACCCAATCCCAGAACTCGAACATGTTCGCCGGGTCGATGCCGAAGGCGCGCACCGCCGCCTCGTTGGTGGACAGCGCAACGAAATGCTTGGGCGTCGCCGCCTCGCCCAGCGCCCCCACCAGCCAGTTCTTCGCCGTGGTGGCGTGGGCGATGGTCTCCTGGGTGGTGAAGGTCTTGGATGCCACGATGAACAGCGTGGTCTCGGGGTCGCACAGCTTCAGCGTCTCGGCGATGTGGGTGCCATCGACGTTGGAGACAAAGCGCACCTGGAAGCCGTCCTGGTGATAGGGCTTGAGCGCCTCGGTCACCATCACCGGCCCTAGATCGGACCCGCCGATGCCGAGATTGACAACGGTGGCGATGCGCTTGCCGGTGGCGCCCTTCCATGCGCCCGACCGCACCCGCTCGGAAAAGTCTTTCATTTTGGCGAGCACGCGGTTGACCGCCGGCATCACGTCCTTGCCGTCCACCGGGATGGGTCGGTTCGAGCGGTTGCGCAACGCCACGTGCAGCACGGCGCGGTGCTCGGTAGTGTTTATGGGCTGGCCGGCGAACAGGCGGTCGCGCCATTCCTCCAGCCCGGCTTGGCGGGCGAGGTCGAGGAGCAGCGTCATGGTCTCGTGCGCGATGCGATTTTTGGAATAATCCAGCAGCAAATCGCCCAGCCGCAGCGAAAAGGCGGCGAAGCGGCCGGGATCACGCGCGAACATGTCGCGCATGGGCTCGGGCGTCATGCCGTTGGCGTGAGCTTGCAGCGCCCGCCAGGCGGGCAGGGTGGTCGGATGCGCCATGTCCGGATTGTCTCCCCGTGATCTTGCGCGCGACTCTAGCAGAGGCACCGCCGCTGTCTATCCCCCCACCTGGACGAGGCGCGACGGCCAGGGCGGTTTCCTTATATTGTCATTGTCTCGCGCCGGCCCGGACCATCGCGGGCGGTCGGGTCGGGAATGTCCTGCCAACGGCCTGCGGTTGCGGTTAAGGATTTGACATTCCTCACATCTTGGCCGCCATGCCTATGAGGGCATAAAGGCATAGGGTGTGCACCTTAAGGCGTCCAGCCATTTTGAACCTCCTCGTCCGACGCACAAGATTCCCCATCAGCACAAGCATGCCCGTTGGGGAGGGACGCTATGTTGGACGTAAAATCGGGGATGTCAGCCGCTTCCGGCGCAGTCGATCTTAACCCTTCGGTCAATGACGCTTCTTCCGACGCATTATGGTTGGAAGAGGATCCTCGTCACTCTGCGCCGGTCCCTCGTCATTCCGACACCCTGCCGCCCGCGCACGGAACGCGGCAGTCTGGCCGGAGTGATGCGCGAGGTGAGAGCATGCGGGAGGATTGGACCGCCACGCCGGCCGCCGGGTTCTTCGACACCGCCCGCCGGCTGGAATTCCTGGGCATCGGCGCGGATGCCAAGGCGGCGCTGGCCGAGGCGTGGGCCATGGTGGAGCCCGGTCTGCCGCAGATCCTGGGCGATTTCTACGCAATGCTGGGGCGCAGCGGCGCGTTGGGCGGCATGCTGCGCGACGACGACGCGGTGCCACGGCTGAAAGCCGCCCAGACCGAACATTGGCGCGCCCTGTTCTCAGGCCGCTTCGACGACGGCTACATGGCGCGGGTGTACCGCGTCGGCGTGGTGCACCAGCGGATCGGATTGGAGCCGCGCTGGTACATGGGCGGCTATGCCTTCATCCAGCAGCGTCTGCTGGAATTGCTGGCCGCCGGCTGTGGACGCGACAGCCGGCGCTGCGCCCGGTTGGCCGGGGCCATGATCAAGGCGGTGACGCTGGATATGGACCTCGCCATCGCCTCCTATTTCCGCGCCATGGAGGCCGCCCAGGCCGCCCGGCTGGACTCGATCGCCCGCAGCTTCGAGCTTGACGTCAAGCAATCGGTGGACGTGGTCGCCTTTGCCGCCGGTCAATTGCGTGGCACCGCCGCCGGGGTGTCGGAGATGGCCGCCGAGACCGGCACCCGTGCCGGCGAGGTGGCGGCGCTGTCGGTTGAGACCTCGGCCAACGTCCAAAGCGTCGCCTCGGCCTCGGAGGAATTGTCCGTCTCCATCGCCGAAATCGGCCGCCAGGCCGTGCGTTCGGCCGAGGTGGCGGAGGATGGGGTGGCCCGCGCCGGGCAGACCGCCGACGCGGTGGCGCAACTGGCCCAGGCGGCCAGCAACATCGCCAACGTGGCGCGCATGATCGGCCAGGTCGCCAGCCAGACTCACATGCTGGCGCTGAATGCGACCATCGAGGCGGCGCGCGCCGGTGAGGCCGGCAAGGGTTTCGCCGTGGTCGCCGGCGAGGTCAAGAGCCTGGCGAGCCAGACTGCGCGGGCCACCGAGGCCATCGGCGAGCAGGTGGCCGCCATCCGCGCCGTCACCGATCAAGCCATGGCCGCGCTGGACGGCATGGGCGGCACCATCACCACCGTGGCCGAAGCCGCTCAGGCCATCGCCTCGGC
>JAEZFE010000377.1 GCA_023437865.1 Pseudomonadota bacterium
GCGCAGGCTTGGCATTGGGGTCTTCGAGCTTGAGCACGAAGTCGCCCCGGTCCATGGCCAGGGCAAGTGCCAGTGCCTGGCGGATGAAGGTGGGGTCGTAGCCCGGCGCCATGCGCACCTGCAGGCGCGGCTTGCGGCGCCATGGACGGCCCTGGGCAGGGCCGGATTTCAGGACCACCGTCTCGCGGTCATCGGGTGCGGGATCGCCGGGATCGGCAAAGCCGGCGATCAGCGGTGCCGGCATCACCAGCAGCACCGAGCGGGCGATGTCGCCCACATTCACCCGCCGTCTGGCCGCCAGCGCCTCCACCGCGTCACGAAACACCGAGGCGCAGGGGATGGTATAGGAATGCTTGATGGCGGTGGCGGGAGGTTGGTCGTCGAGGCTATCCATGGGAAACGAATAGGCCGGGGCGGGGTTGAGCGTCAACTGCCAGCGATGTTTTAGTGCAAGCTGGCGAACGAACCACAGAGATACAGCGGCGCCGGGACTTCAGACGACGGAGAGGGCCTCTCCCTGTACCTCTGTTTCGGTCAGGCCCGCCTGCGCTCGTCGCTGAAGTGCAGGCGGCGCCCCTCGGCCATCATCCGGCCCATCTCCTCCGCCGGGAGTGGACGTGAGAACAGGTAACCCTGCATCTGGTCGCAGCCCAGATTGCGCAGGAATTCCAGGTGCTGGGTGTGCTCCACACCTTCGGCGATCACCTTCATCTTCAGCGCCTTGGCCATGGCGACGATGGCATCGACGATGGCGGCGTCGTTCGGGTCGGTGATGACATCCATGACAAACGAGCGGTCGATCTTCAGCTTGGAGATGGGGAAGCGCTTCAGCACCGACAGCGACGAATAGCCGGTGCCGAAATCGTCGATGGCGCAGGCAATGCCCATGTCCTTGAGCTGGTGGACCACGGCGATGGCGCTTTCGGCGTCACGCATGGCGCTGCTCTCGGTCAGCTCGATCTCCAGGTAGCGCGGGTCCAGGTGGGTGTCGGCCAGCGTGTTTTCCAGCGCCGTGATCAGGCGCCGTGCATACTGGAACTGGCGGCCCGACACGTTGACCGCCACCGGAATGGCCGGCAGGCCCTCCTCCTGCCACGCCTTATTCTGGCGGGCGCATTGGCTCAGCATGGTTTCGCAGATGGCGTCGATCAGGCCCGATTCCTCGGCCACCGGGATGAACTCGCCGGGCGCCACCATGCCCAATTCCTGGCTCTTCCAGCGCACCAGGGCTTCCATGCCGACCAGCTCGCCCGAATTCAAATCGACCTGGGGCTGGTAATAGGGGATGAACTCGCCGTGCTCCAGGCCGCGCCGCAGCTTGTTCTGCAGCGTCAGTGTCTTAGCCGCGCGCGAACTCATTTCCTTGGTGAAGAACTGCATGGTGGCCGGGCCCTGGCCCTTGGCTCGCTGCAGCGCCGCCTCGGCATTCTTGATCAGGGTCTCGGCGTCCTCGCCGTCGCGCGGGAACAGGGCGACGCCGGTTGAAGACGAGATTTCGAATTCCTCGCCGGCCACCGCGACTGGGGCTTGCGCCAGTGCGTGGATGCGTTCCACCGCCTCGGTCAGCTCGCGCTTCGACGCATGGCCGGTGATCATCAGCAGGAAACGGTCGCCCGAGGCCCGCGCCATCACGTCCTCGCGGCCGATGGCGGCTTGCAGGATGTCAGCCGCTGCGATCAGCACCTGATCGCCCACGGAATGGCCCATGGTGGCGTTGATGATGCCGAAGCGGTCAATGCCCAGCGACAGCACCGCCAGCAGGGTGTGGCGCTGGCGCGCCTGCTCGCGGGCGGCAGTGAAGCGCTCCAGGAACGCCGGGCGGTTGGGCAGCCGGGTCAGCGGATCGTAAAAGGCCAGAAAGCTCAGACGCTGTTCCGCCACCTTGCGGTCGGTGACGTCGATCATCACGCCGTCCCACACGATGTCGCCGTTTTCACGCCTGGCTGGGCGTGACTGGCCACGCAGCCAGCGCCGCCGTCCGTCGCGGCCCAGCACGGCCATCTCCTCCTCGAACGGCTCCATGGTGCGCGCCGACCGGCCCAAGGCGGCCAGGAAGCGCTGCCGCTCATCGGGCGAGAACGCGCTCATGAACAACTGGCCGTCGGCCATCAATTCCTCGGGCTCCATGCCCAGGAAGTCGCGGCAGCCCTCGCTGACGTAGGTGAATTCAAGCTTGCCGGTGGTGCGCAGCACGCGCTGGAACACCATGCCCGGCATGTTGCCGGCAATAGCGCGCAGGCGCTGTTCGGTTTCGCGCAGGGCGGCTTCGGTGGCCTTGCGCGCGGTGATGTCGCGGCCGATGCCGACGAACAGCCGGTGGCCTTCCATGCGCACTTCGCTGGTCGACATTTCCAGCGGAAAGATGGTTCCGTCCTTGCGCAGGCCCTTCAGTTCGCGTGGGCCTCCGCCAACCAGGCCGCCATTGCCGTCATCCAGCAGGTCGCCGGTCAGCAGGTCGGGTTTGCGCTCGCTCTCGGCCAGCAACATGGTGAAGCTTTGGCCGTGCAGTGACGCGGCATCCCAGCCAAACAGGGTTTCGGCGGCGGTATTGACGCTATCGATGCTGCCGGCCTCGTCCAGCAGCAGGATCGAATCGGCGGCGTGCTCCATCAGCATGTCGAGCTTGAACTCGGCGCGGCGGCCCTCGGTGACGTCGATCCACACGCCGTCCCACACAATGGCCCCGCCGGCCAGTCTGCGCGGGCGCGAGGCCCCTTTCAGCCAGCGCACCTCTCCCGACGCGCTGATGGCGCGGAATTCCTCGAAACAGGTGGAGAGCTCGGTGGCCGAGCGGCGGATGGCGGGCAGATGGGCGTCGCGGTCGGCCCAATGAACCGCGTGCAGGCAGCCCTTGGCGTTGACGCCCACGGCTTCAGGCTCGAAGCCCAAGACGGTGTGTACATTGCCGCTGATGCGGGGATAGGAAAGCGTGCCGTCGATATCCATGCGGCGCTGAAAGGCGAAGCCGGGTAGGCTCGCCGTCAAGCCTTCCATCCGGGCGGCCAGCTCGACAGGGCTCTCGGCCAACATGAACAAGGATTCCGCGCCGCCCGCGCCGGCAGCGATGAGATCCTCCTCCATGGTGTCCCAGCCTTTGGTCACCCGCTCACTCCACCCCGCTTGAGCCGCCTCGAAGTCTCGGCGGGTCGATGGTATCGGCGATACCTCTTCCTGGCAACGGCGTAGACCTTAAGAAGCACAGGTTTCCGTCCTTTGATCAGGCGATCTTCGCCCGGAAGTAGTCGATGGTGCGCTTCAGCCCTTCCTCCAGGGCGATGGTTGGTTCCCAGCCCAGCAACGCCTTGGCCTTGCTGATGTCGGGTTGGCGTTGGCGCGGGTCGTCGGCCGGCAGGGGCAGGAAGTCGAGCTTGGATTTGGAGCCGACCAGGCGGATTACCGTCTCGGCCAGTTGCAGCATGGTGAACTCGCCGGGATTGCCCAGGTTGATGGGGCCGGTCACCTCATCGGGCGAGGCCATCAGGCGGAGAAAGCCCTCGACCAGATCATCGCGATAGCAGAAGGAGCGGGTCTGGCTGCCATCGCCATAGATGGTGATGTCGCGGCCTTCCAGCGCCTGGACGATGAAGTTCGACACCACCCGGCCATCATCGGGATGCATCCGCGGGCCGTAGGTGTTGAAGATGCGCGCCACCTTGATGCGGGTGCCGTGCTGGCGGTGGTAGTCGAAGAACAGCGTCTCGGCGCAGCGCTTGCCCTCGTCATAGCATGCGCGCGGGCCGATGGTGTTCACGGACCCGCGATATTCTTCGATCTGCGGATGGATTTCAGGGTCGCCGTAGACCTCGGAGGTCGAGGCCTGGAAGATCTTGGCGCCGACGCGCTTGGCCAGGCCCAGCATGTTGATGGCGCCGTGCACGCTGGTCTTGGTGGTCTGCACCGGATCGCGCTGATAGTGGATCGGCGAGGCCGGACAGGCCAGGTTGTAGATCTCGTCCACTTCCACATAGAGGGGGAAGGTGACGTCGTGGCGAATCAGCTCGAAATAGGGGTTGCCCATCAGATGGGCGATATTGTCCTTGGCGCCGGTAAAGAAGTTGTCGGCGCACAGCACGTCGCAGCCCTCGGCCAGCAGGCGTTCGCACAGGTGGGAGCCGAGGAAACCAGCGCCGCCCGTGACCAGCACCCGCTTGCGACCGTACTTCATAACGCACCTCGAAGGTCATACATCGAGCAGGTTCTTATCCCCCCGTGGGGGGGAGGGCAAGCTTTGCGTTCTTGCGGGCGTTCCCGCGCACTGGTTCGGCTAAAAACGCAAGCGGCGCAATCTGTTGACTCTGCCGCCTCGCCGGCGTAGAAACCATGCCTCTCTAGGTGTCTGGAGAAAACCGCCACCACGGTGGCCCGTCAGTCCGCGAAGATACGCGCACTGGCGCGCTTTTGTTTGGGGCGACTCAAAGGGATTTGGGATGTTCGAGAGTCTGAGCCAACGACTGTCCTCGGTATTCGACAAGCTCACCGGTCGCGGTGCGCTGTCGGAAGCCGACGTGACGGAGGCGCTGCGCGAGGTTCGCGTGGCCCTGCTCGAGGCCGACGTGGCGCTGCCCGTCGTCAAGGACTTCGTCGCCCGCGTGCGTGACCGCGCCATCGGCCAGGAGGTGGTGAAATCCATCTCGCCGGGTCAGATGGTAGTCAAAATCGTCCATGACGAGCTGATCGCCACCCTGGGCACCGAGGGTGTCGAGCTCAATCTCAACGCCGTTCCGCCTGCCGTCATTCTGATGGTCGGCCTGCAGGGTTCGGGTAAGACCACCACGTCCGGCAAGCTGGCCATCCGGCTGAAAAAGGACAAGAAGAAGGTCCTGCTCGCCTCACTCGACGTCTACCGCCCGGCCGCCCAGCAGCAGTTGGAGATTCTGGCGCGTCAGGCCGAAGTCGGCAGCCTGCCCATCGTCATGGGCGAGATGCCGGTGGCCATCACCAAGCGCGCCCTGGATATGGGCCGCAAGGAAGGCTACGACGTCGTCATCCTCGACACCGCCGGCCGCCTGCACATCGATCAGGAGCTGATGGCCGAGGTCGCCGCCGTGCGCGACGTGGCCAAGCCGGTCGAGACCCTGCTGGTCACCGACGCCATGATCGGCCAGGACGCGGTGACGCTGGCGCGCGAGTTCAACGAGAAGGTGGGCGTCACCGGCATCGTCCTGACCCGCGTCGACGGCGATTCGCGCGGCGGTGCCGCTCTGTCTATGCGTGCCGTCACCGGCCGCCCCATCAAGTTTCTCGGCATGGGCGAAAAGCTCGATGCCCTCGAAGTCTTCCACCCCGATCGCATCGCCGGCCGCATCCTCGGCATGGGCGACGTGGTGTCCCTGGTCGAAAAGGCCATGGAGCACGTGGACCAGGAAGAGGCCGAGAAGCTCGCCAAGCGCATCGAGAAGGGCAAGTTCGACCTCAACGACATGCTGGCGCAGTTCAAGCAGGTCGAGAAGATGGGCGACCTCAAGGGCATCCTCGGCATGATGCCGGGCATCGGCAAGATGGCCGCCCAGCTCAAGGACGCCAAGATCGACAACAAGGCGGTGGGGCGTCAGAAGGCCATCATCCAGGCCATGACGCTCGCCGAGCGCAAGAACCCCGACGTCATCAAGGCCAGCCGCAAGAAGCGTATCGCTGCCGGCGCCGGTGTGTCGGTCCAAGATGTGAATAAGCTCCTCAAGCAATACCAGCAGATGGCCGACGTCATGAAGAACGTCGGCAAGCTGGGGCAGAAGGGGCTGATGCGACATGGCCTGGGCGGTCTGCTGCCGCCGGGCATGAAAGGGTTCGGCCGCTAACCCGGCCGGTAGTTTTTAAGTTTAAGACCCAGAGGGAAGTAACAATGGCTCTGAAGATTCGTCTCGCCCGTGGCGGCGCCAAGAAGCGTCCGTTCTACCGCATCGT
>JAEZFE010000405.1 GCA_023437865.1 Pseudomonadota bacterium
GCACCAGAGGGGTGCCCTCCACCGTGATCTCGGCATAGGGGGCGACGCTGGCCCAATCGGGCAGCGCCAGGGTCGCCGGAGTGTCGTTGTTGCCGGCGATCAAATGCTTGGCGCCGTTGAGGCGGGGCAGAATAGCGGCACCCATGGCACCGCGGGCGAAATCGCCCAGGTGCCAGACAACGTCGCCGGGGCCGACCACCTCGTTCCAGGCGGCGATCAGCGCTTCGTCCATGGTTAGGGTGTCGGGGAACGGGCGCTTGTAAAGCGCCAGGGTGCGGTGATCGCCGAAATGAGTGTCGCTGGTGAAATAGGTTGCCATCACCCCGAGATAAGCGGGGCGGCGACGCTCCACCAGGCCGGCTTGGCTGCGGCCAGGGAGCGGGCGGCGGCTTGGGCGGTCGCTTCGCTCTCGTACAGGCCGAAGCAGGTGGCGCCCGAGCCCGACATGCGGGCGAGCAGGCAGCCCGGCGTGGCGCCGATCAGCGTCAACGCCTCACCCACCGCCGGAACCAGCGAGACCGCGGCCTGGGTCAAGTCGTTGCGCCGCTTCGCCAGCAGTCCGGCCAGCGCGGCGGCGTCGCCCGGGGTGGTTTCCAACGGCATAGGATCGGTGAAGCAGCCGGTGCGGGCTTTGAACACCGCCGGCGTCGACAAGGGCTCGCGCGGGTTGACCAGCAACAGCCAAGCCGGCGGCAGGGCTGGGGCGGGGACCATGCGCTCGCCTACGCCCGACACCGCCATGGGCCGGCCAGCGAGACACACCGGCACGTCGGCGCCCAGCCTCAAAGCCAGCGCCATCATTTCGCTGTCAGGCAGCCGAGTGCCCCATAACTGGGCCAGTCCGCGCAAGGCGGCGGCGGCATCGGCGGAGCCGCCACCGATGCCGGCGGCCACCGGCAGCCGTTTGGTCAGCCGCATGGCCGCGCCCGTCGTCACGCCGGCGCGGGCGGCCAGCGCCTTGGCCGCCTTCAGGACGATATTTTCTTCACCCGCGGGCAAGGCGATGGCGGTGGGGCCGGCCACCTCCAGCGACAACGCCGCCGCCGGTTCCAGCTCCAGCGTGTCGCCGGTGGCGGCGAAGGCGATCAGGCTGTCGAGCAGGTGATAGCCGTCGGCCCGCTTGCCGGTGACGTGCAGGTACAGATTGACCTTGGCCGGAGCGTCGATGCGAAGCGTCGCGGAGGCTTCTCGGCGGATCATTGGACCTTGATGTTGGCCGGCGGGCGGCCCGTACGGATTTTCTCGTTCAGGGTTTCGATCTGCTCGGGCTCGGGGTCAAGCGTCAGCGCCCGCTTCCACTGGAACATGGCCTCCTCGGCCCGGCCGACCTGGAAATAGGCATCGCCCAGATGGTCGTTGATGGTGGGGTCCTCGGCCTTCAGCTCGATGGCGCGTTCCAGCGCTTTGACCGCATTGGCGTACTCGCCCATGCGGTACAGCGCCCAGCCCAGCGAATCGACGATGGCGCCGTCCTTGGGCCGCAACTGGGCGGCCTTCTCAATCATGGCGCGGCCCTTCTCCAGGTTCAGGCCGTGATCCACCCAGGTGTAACCCAGATAGTTGAGCACGTCAGGCTGGTCGGGCCTGAGCTCGAGCGCCTTGACGAAATCGGCCTCGGCCTTGGGCCAGTCGCGCGAGCGTTCATACGAGATGCCGCGCGCGTAATAGAGCGGCCAGTGATGGGGAGCGGTGACGCCGGCGCGCTGGATGGCAGTGCCATAGGCCTGGGCGGCTTCGGCAAAGCGCTTCTTGCGCCGCAGCACGTCGCCCTTAGTGACCAGGGCATCGACATTGGCGGGCTGCAGCTTGGCCAGTTCGTCCAGTTCGGCCAGGGCGGCGTCGGTCTGGCCCATCTCCTCCAGGTTCATGGCGATGCGCAGGCGGCCAAACGTGGCCACCGGCGAGTCGGCCGGGATGGCGCGGTACAGCGCATTGGCTTCCTGCGGCCGCTCCTGCGACGACAGGATATCGGCCACGCTCATCTGGGCCAGGGCGAAATCGGGCTGAATGGCGAGCGTCAGCCGGGCGAATACCATGGACAAGTCCACCGCATTGCCCTGTCGCATCAGCGACGCCATGTCGAACAGCGCCTCGGCCATGCCCGCCCGCGCATCGGGCACGGCGCGCGGCACCGTGGCCCCCGCCGCCAGCAGGCGGGCGCCGTCGAACAGCATGCTTTCAGGATGCTCGGCGCGATAGCGGGTGTACAGTTCCTGAGCACGGTCGGCCTTGCCGGTGCGCTGGTAGAAGGTGCCCGCCGCCTCAACCGAGCGCACCGACAATTGGCCGGCCAGCGCCACCTGATAGCTTTCCTCGGCGGCCTTGCCGCGGTCGGCCAGATCGTTGATCAGTCCGGCGTGGAATGCCTGCATGGCGGCCAGACCGTTGACGGCGGCCAGGGGGCTCAGAGCCTCGAGCGCGGCGTCGGTCTGGCCCTGGCCGGCCCGGCTCCAGGCGGTCAGCATCGGGCCAAGGAAGCCGAACACCCCACGCTTGGGAATCAGGGCGAAGCGGGCCTCGGCCTCGGCGAAGCGGCCGTCGCGCGCATCCTTGAGGCCGGCCACCAGCAGCGGGACGGGCGCGTCGCCGTCGAGCGCCAACAGGCGTTCGGCCAGCGGCGCCGCTTCGTCCATGCGGCCCTCGGCCACCATCAGGGTGAAGGCGCGCTGCAGCAGGTCGACATTGTCGGGATCGAACTTGATGGCGGCGGCATAATAATCGGCGGCGGCGCGGGAATCACCGCGCCCCTGGGCCAGCCGTCCGGCGAGGAAGGCACCCAGCGCGGATCGCCCGCTGGGTGCCTGCTCCTGCGCCTTGACGTTGGTGGATTCGCTGCCCGGATGGGGCGTGCACGAGGCCGCCAGGGCCGCCACCAGGGCCAGGGCGGTCATCTGCCGCCCGGCCGCCTTCAACCAACTCGCCATGCTCACCCGTTCTTTATCCAGGGGGAGCCGTGCGGGCTCCCGCTTACATATTGGGATAGTTCGGTCCGCCGCCGCCCTCGGGAACCACCCAGTTGATGTTCTGGGTCGGATCCTTGATGTCGCATGTCTTGCAGTGGACGCAGTTCTGCGCGTTGATCTGGAGCCGCGGATTGGTTCCATCGTCGTCGCGCACGATCTCGTAGACACCCGCCGGACAATAACGCTGCTCGGGCGCATCGTACAGCGGCAGATTGATCTCCACCGGCACGCTTTCGTCCTTGAGCTTCAGGTGCGCCGGCTGGTTTTCCTCGTGGTTCGTGTTCGAAATGAAGACCGAGGACAGTTTGTCGAAGGAAATCTTACCATCCGGTTTCGGATAGGCGATCTTTGGGCATTCCGACGCCTTCTTCAGCTGCTCGTGGTCGGGCTTGTGGTGGAAGGTCCACGGCGCCTTGCCGCCGAGCAGATAGGTGTCGACGGCGCTGTAGGCGATGGCGGCGTACAGGCCCCACTTGAACGAAGGCTTGATGTTGCGCACGCGGTAGAGCTCATCCCACAACCAGCTCTTCTTCAGCTCGCGCGGATAGGCATGGGCCGCGATGCCGGATTCCTCGCCCAGCAGGGCGACCACGGCTTCCGCCGCCACCATGCCGCTCTTCATGGCGGTGTGGGTACCCTTGATCTTGGGCACATTGAGGAAGCCGGCGGTGTCGCCCACCAGCACGCCACCGGGGAAGGTCAGCTTGGGGATGGACTGGAAGCCGCCGGCCGAGATGGCCCGCGCCCCGTAGGCAATGCGGCGGGCGCCCGCGCACAGCGGGCGGG
>JAEZFE010000417.1 GCA_023437865.1 Pseudomonadota bacterium
CACCGAGACGGTGGGGCTGTTCGGTCAGGTGTTCGTCGTCAGCGAATGAACCGGCAGGGCGCGCACCCGACGCGCCCACAACTCTCCCGCCCACAGCAGCGGCACGCCGGCCAGAACCACGGCCGAGGCCATCAGCAGCGCCGGGCTCCAGCCGCCCATGCTCGCCAGCTTGGCCGCCAGCACCGGGCCGACGATCTGGCCGATACCGAACATGGCGGTCAGCCAGCCGATGGTGCGCGCCGGGTTTTCCGGCGTGATGGCCCGCCCGAAGGCCAGGCTGACGCCGACAATGCCAAGGAAGGTGCCGCCATAAAGCACCGCGCCGGCCAGCACCGCCACCGGGTGGTGCGACAGCGCCGGCAAGGCTACGCCCACGGCTTGCATCAGGTGGGCGGCGATCAGCACCGGCAGATAGCCGCGCTTTTCCGCCATGAACGACCACGCGGCGGCAGAGGGCAGGGCGGCGAGGCCGACCATGACCCAGGACACATTGGCCAGGCCTTCGAGCCCCGGCGTGCCTTTGACCACGGCGACCAGGAAGGTGCCGGTGACGATGTAGCCCAGGCCTTCGCAGAAATAAGCCGCCGCCAGCAGACTGATGGGAAAGCGCAGGGCCGGTGCCGACGGGGCTGCCGGCTTGCTTCCGTGTGGGTGGGCGTCGCGCAGCGCCGGCCACGACACGGCACTCATGACCAGGGCAAGGGCGGCGGTGACCAGCCATCCGGCATCGGCGCCGAGGGTGCTGACGGTCCAGCCGATCACCAGGCCAGCCAGCACGATGCCGATGCCGACGCCGCCGAAATGGAAGCCGCTCCAGCGCGCGTGACCGGCGGCGGTTAACATCGGGATGACCAGGGCCGACGCCAGCACGAACACCCAGGCCGAGGCGATGCCCGCCACCAGCCGCAGCGCGTTCCACACCGCGAAGGAGGCGGTGGCGGGCATTAGTGCCATGCTTCCTACCAGCAGCACGAAGCCCCAGGCCAGCAATTGGTGCCGCCCGCGATCCGAGCGGACCCAGCCGGCCCACAGGGCGCCGATCAGATAGCCGACGTTGTTGGACGCTGCCAGCCAGCCCGAGCCCTGGGCGTCGAAGCCATATTCGGCCTGCATGACCGGCAGGATGGGGGTGAAGGCGAACCGCCCCAGGCCCAGGGCTACCGCCAGTGCTAGCATGCCCCCGATCAGAATGCGCGATGTGCCCGCCATGGTCCGCTCCTTACCCTGGAATGCTCTTAAGGTGGCCTAGCGGTTGTTTCTTCGCCAGCGAATAATTATGCTCATGTCGTTCGCTAAGGGAGAATGCTCATGGACACCTCCGCCCTTCGGCTGTTCCGCGCCGTTGCCCGCACCGGATCGGTGGGCGCCGCCGCCGAGGCCGTACATTCGGTACCGTCCAACGTATCGGCCCGCGTCCGCAAGCTGGAGGACGACCTCGGCACCGCCCTGTTCGTGCGCGAGCCGCGCGGCATGCGGCTGACATTGGCGGGAGAGGTGCTGCTGGATTACGCCGAGCGTATCCTGGCGCTGACCGCCGAGGCACGCGAGGCGGTGCGCGAATCGGTGGGGGAGGGGGCGACGCTGCGCTTGGGCTCCATGGAAACCACGGCGGCGGTACGTCTGCCGCCGATCCTGGTGGAATTCCATCGTCGGCATCCGCGCATGCGGCTGACATTGTCGACCGGCACGTCCGAAAGCACGCTTCAATCGGTTCTGGAACGCCGGGTAGACCTCGCCTTTGTCGCCGGCCCGGTGCGCAACGACCGCCTCACCGGCTTTCCGGCGTTTGAGGAGGAATTGGTCCTGGCCGCCCCCGCCGGCGTTTCCTCGGTGGAGGAGGCCAACACCAAGGCCATGCTGGTGTTCCGCACCGGCTGCGCTTACCGCGCCCGCACCGAATCCTGGCTGCGCGGCCGCGGTGAGCCGCCCTGCAACATCATGGAATTCGGCACGCTAGATGGCCTGCTCGGCTGCGTGGCCGCTGGCATGGGCGTCACCCTGCTGCCGCGTGCCATCGTCGAGCGCCCCCAGCATGCCGGCGGGATCGTGGCACTGACCATTCCCGACGGCAGAGTCGAGACTTGGGCCATCCAGCACAAGGACGCGGTGGAGACCGGCGCGGTAAGGGCGTTCAAAGCGCTGTTGCGGGGCGGGGAAAAAATGGCGGCGGAGTAGAACCTCGACGCGCCCGATGCTCGCTGCTATCTATGATTAATGAGCCTTCGCTACCGTTCGCTGCGTCCCGAGGACGCACCTGTCATCGCCGCCTTCCCCCAATCGGCCGCCGAGTTGTTCCACATGTTTCCCAACGGCGTCTGGCCGTTCAACGGAGAGCAGATCTTGGCGGCGGCCCGAGCGCGTTGGGACGCGACGGTGATTGAAACGGCCAGCCGCCCTTGCGGTTATGCGAATTTCGCGGCATTCGAGCCGGGGGGCTTTTGCACCATTGGGAATGTGGTGGTGGCCCCATGGGCGCGCCGTCAGGGCGTGGCCCGTTTCCTGATCCAGACGATGATTGAAAAGGCGTTTGGCGGCAGAGGCGTGCCCTTGCTTCGGGTCGCGGCACACGCGAGCAATTATGCCGCCCTCCTGCTTTATCCTTCCCTGGGTTTCCAGCCGGAACGGATCGAGGCGGTGCCGGATGGCCGGGGCGGGATGGTGCCGCTGGTCCATTTCCGGATGGAGCGCAGCTGATACAAAAAACCCCGCCGGTTCGCACCGGCGGGGTTGTTCGTAGCTGCGGCTAGAACTAGTTGCGGGCCTTGTCGACCAGCTTGTTCTTGCCGATCCACGGCATCATGCCGCGCAGACGCTCGCCAACCTGCTCGATGCCATGCTCGGCCTGGATGCGGCGGGTCGCCTTGAACGACGGCTGGCCGGCCTTGCACTCGAGCATCCAGTCGCGGACGAAGCGGCCGGACTGGATGTCTTCCAGCACGCGCTTCATCTCGGCCTTGGTCTCTTCGGTGATGATGCGCGGGCCGGTCACGTAGTCGCCGTATTCGGCGGTGTTCGAGATCGAGTAGCGCATGTTGGCGATGCCGCCTTCGTAGATCAGGTCCACGATCAGCTTCACTTCGTGCAGGCACTCGAAATAGGCCATCTCGGGGGCGTAGCCCGCCTCGACCAGGGTCTCGAAGCCGTACTGGATCAGCTTGGTCAGGCCGCCGCACAGGACCACCTGCTCACCAAACAGGTCGGTCTCGCACTCTTCGCGGAACGAGGTCTCGATGATGCCCGAGCGGCCGCCGCCGATGGCGGAAGCGTAGGACAGGGCGATCTCGAGCGCGTTGCCGGTGGCGTTCTGGGCCACGGCCACCAGGCAGGGGACGCCGCCGCCCTTCTGGTATTCGCCGCGGACGGTGTGGCCGGGGCCCTTGGGGGCAACCATGAACACGTCGAGGTCGGCGCGGGCTTCGATCAGGACGAAATCGATGTTCAGGCCGTGGGCGACCACCAGGGCGGCACCCTGCTTCAGGTTCGGGGCGAGATCGCGGTAGTAGATCTCAGCCTGCAGCTCGTCGGGGGTGAGGATCATCACCACGTCGGCCCAAGCAGCGGCCTCGGCCGGCGACAGGACCTTCAGGCCCTCGCCCTCGGCCTTCTTGCAGGTGGCCGAACCGGGACGCAGGCCGATGGCCAGTTCCTTGGCGCCGGAATCGCGCAGGTTCAGCGCATGGGCGTGGCCCTGGGAACCGTAGCCGATGATGGCGACCTTCCTGCCCTTGATCAGATTGACGTCGGCATCCCGATCGTAATAGACGCGCATCGAACTCATCCTTCTGGTGTCACCCCTGGCCGATCCGCCGGGGCCAAAAATATCCGGAACGGTTTACAGTGCCGCAGGCCCGCGCGCAATGGCGACGACGCCGGTGCGCGAAACATCGACCAGGCCCAGCGGCTCCATCAGCTTGATGAAGGCGTCCACCTTGTCGGTGGCGCCCACCACCTCGAACACAAAGGATTCATTGGTGGCGTCGATGACGTTGGCGCGGAAGATATCGGCAATGCGCAGGGATTCGACGCGCTTCTCGCCGGTACCGGCGACCTTGACCAGCGCCAGCTCGCG
>JAEZFE010000497.1 GCA_023437865.1 Pseudomonadota bacterium
ACCCCGCACCCGCTCACTAGATTCCGGGCGGCACGAGGGGGTCGGACCTGAACATGCTTCGCGGCAAGAGCCCAGTCATTACCGAGCTGAACGAACGCTCGCGCGAGATTTTTCGGCACATCGTCGAAGAATACGTGCACACGGGCGAACCCATCGGCTCGCGCACGCTGTCGCGCCGGCTGCCGGTGCATCTGTCGCCGGCCACCATCCGCAACGTGATGGCCGATCTGGAAGATCTCGGCCTGCTCTACGCGCCGCACACCTCCGCCGGGCGGCTGCCGACGCCCTTGGGCATGCGGCTGTTCGTCAACGGCCTGCTGGAGGTCGGCGGCCTGCCCGAGGATGAGCGCTCGCGCATCGATGCCCAGTGCCGCGCGGCGGGCAAGAGCATCGAGCAGGTGCTGGGCGAGGCCATCGGCACGTTGTCGGGGCTGTCGCGCTGTGCCGGCATGGTGGTGGCGCCCAAGATGCAGCGCAGCCTCAAGCATATGGAATTCGTCTGGCTGGGCCGGGGCCGGGCGCTGGTGGTGCTGGTCACCGAGGACGGCCTGGTGGAGAACCGCATCCTCGACCTGCCCGATGGCGTCGAGCCTTCGGCTTTGGTGGAGGCGACCAATTACCTCAACCACCGCCTCGCCGGCCGCACCCTCGACGACATCCGCGAAGAGGTGACGGGCGAGCTGGAACAGCAGCGCCACCAGCTCGACGCGCTCACTAAAAGGGTCGTCGAGGCGGGCCTGGCCACGTGGTCGGGCGAGGCGAACCGCACCTCGCTGATCGTGCGCGGCCAGTCTCACCTGTTGGAAGACGTCACCGCCGTCGAGGATCTGGAGCGCATCCGCACGCTGTTCGACGCGCTGGAGACTTCGGAACAATTCCTGCGCCTCCTGGAGCTCACCAACCGGGCCGAGGGCGTGCAGATCTTCATCGGCTCGGAAAACGAGCTGTTCGGCGTCACCGGCTGTTCGATGATCGTCGCCCCCTACCGCGACTCACGCGAACAGATCATCGGCGCCATCGGCGTTATCGGGCCGCAGCGGCTCAATTTCGCCCGCATCATTCCCATGGTCGACTACACCGCCAAGGTGGTCGGACGGCTGATCGGATAACCCTTGAGACAAGAAAGAGAAGACATGACCCAGGATCCGCAGAACGACCAGACGCCCGAAATCCAGGAGCCGGCTGCCGAGGCGACCGCCCCGGCGAACGATCGCGTGGCCGAGCTGGAGGCCGAAGTGGCCAAGCTGAAGAACGAGGTGCTGTACGCCAAGGCCGAGACCGAAAATGTCCGCCGCCGCCTCGAACAACAGGCCGAGGATCGTGGCAAGTACGCGGTGGGCGCCATCGCCAAGGACGTGCTGTCGGTGGCCGACAATCTGCGCCGCGCCCTGGAATCGGTGCCGCCCGCCGCGCGCGAGGGCAACGACATCGCCAACACGCTGACCGTCGGCGTCGAGATGACCGAGCGCGAGCTGCTCAACACCTTCGAGCGCTACGGCATCCGGCTGATCGAGGCCCACGGCACCCGCTTCGACCCCAACCTGCATCAGGCAATGATGGAGGTGGAAGACGCCTCGCAGCCGGAAGGCACCGTGGTCATGGTCATGCAGCAGGGCTATCAGATCCACGACCGCCTGCTGCGTCCGGCGCTGGTCGGCGTGTCCAAGGGCGGTCCGAAGACCCCGCCCGGCGAGCAGGTCGACACCAACGCCTGATCCGGCCGCGAAAATAGTAAAAGGCCCGGGGGTTTGCGTGCCCCCGGGCCTTTTCGTTTCGAAACCGCTAAGCCTTACAGCGCCTCGGCATTCGCCTCGCCGGTGCGGATGCGGTAGGCCTGGCTGATATCGACGACGAAAATCTTGCCGTCGCCGATCTTGCCGGTGCGGGCGGCGGTCTGGATGGCCTCGATCACCTGATCGGCGATGTCGTCGTTGACGGCCACTTCGATCTTCACCTTGGGCAGGAAATTCACGACGTACTCAGCGCCGCGATAAATCTCGGTCTGGCCCTTTTGGCGGCCGAAGCCCTTGACCTCGCTCACGGTCAGGCCCTGCACGCCCAGCGGAGTCAGCGCCTCGCGCACTTCGTCCAGCTTGAAGGGCTTGATGATCGCCATGATCAGCTTCATCTCTCGGTCCCCATAGAATGGGCGGTGCTTCCCCCGAAGGGCATTCCGCCGGTTGATTGGTCGCAAGTCCGCTTACGAACCTTCCGCGTGGGTTCTCCCTTTCAAGAGCCGTGCCGAACAGACATCCGCCCAGTGGTTGGGCGGTTCGGCCATGCCGCCTGGCGATGATCCGCCATCAATTGCTCAAAACATGAGCGGCGGCGACGCCAATCTGCCTGTTTCCAGAGCGAGCTTGCGCGCCACCTTGCACGCGCACGCGGTCGGTGGCACATCTGAGGCCATGGCTGATACCAAAGACTCTCCCCTTCCCCCCTTCGTCGATGTCGTGGTCATTGGCGGCGGTCCCGTCGGCGGCCTGACCGCCTGCGCCCTGGCCAGTGCCGGCGTCGAGGTGGCGCTGGTCGAGGCTGCCGACCCGGCGCAGCTGGCCAAGCCCGGCACCGACGGGCGCTCCATCGCGGTGGCGCTCTCGGCCAAGCGGGTGTTCGCCGGTGCCGGCGTGTGGCCGCTGATGGAGGCCGAAGCCCAGCCCATCCTGGAAATCCGGGTGACCGACGGCGATTCGCCGCTGTTCCTGCATTACGACCACGAGGCCATCGGGGACGAGCCGTTCGGCTGGATCGTCGAAAACACCACCATCCGCCGCGCCGTCCACCAGCGCCTGGGTGAGCTGCCACAGGCCCGGGTGATCGCCCCGGCGCGGGTGGTGGACGTGGAGCGCGGTCCGGCGCACGCCACCGTGACGCTGGCCGATGGCCGCGCCTTGCGCTGCCATCTGGTGGTGGCCGCCGATGGCCGCGGTTCGCCCACCCGCCAGGCGGCGGGTATCGGGCTGACCCGTTGGGAATACTACCAATCCGGCATCGTCTGCACGGTAGCGCATGAGAAGCCCCATGGCGGCATCGCCCACGAACGGTTCCTGCCCAGCGGTCCCTTCGCCATCCTGCCGATGACCGGCAACCGTTCCTCCATCGTGTGGACGGAAAAGCTGCATTTGGCCGATGCCATCGTCGGCCAGAGCGACGAAGGTTTCCTGGCCGAACTGGACAGCCGGTTCGGTGACTTCCTGGGCAAGGTCGAGCTGGCTGGTCCGCGCTTTCACTATCCCCTGTCGCTGCAATTCGCCGCCCGCGCCATCGACCGCCGCCTTGCCCTGGTGGGCGATGCCGCCCACGGCATGCACCCTATTGCCGGCCAGGGCATGAACATGGGCGTGCGCGACGTCGCCGCCCTGGCCGAGGTGGTGGTCGATGCCCGCCGCCTGGGTCTCGACGTGGGCGGCCCCGACGTGCTGGCGCGCTACCAGCGCTGGCGCCGCTTCG
>JAEZFE010000533.1 GCA_023437865.1 Pseudomonadota bacterium
ACCTTGGGGGGTGGCTATGGCCTGGGGGCCGGTGGCCGCCGAACCCAGCCAGTAAGCGAGGACAACGAGGCCCACAACCAGACCCACGCCGGTGATGCGGTGGGTGATGGACATCAGCGCCAGCAAAGGCAGCCGATAGATCTGAAGGTGTGGGGAAAGCGGCCGGTTGCGCGTGGTCATGGCAATAAGCCCCCGAAACGGAGATATGGCAGGCCGAAAGGCCCTTCTTGCGGCAATGGGCAGAGTGTTTATCCGTTAGGGGCACCGGAGTCAATCACCGGAGGCCACCCGTTGAGGCAGGTTAGCCCCATACCATCCCACCCGTACGGGCGGGCCCGCCGGTCATATCCCTTCGCGAAGCAAGGGATTCCTTACGTTTCGGTAAGGTTGCGGCGGGCGGCCTATATCGACGGTCGGGGCCTATAACAAAGGGGAGGCGCCCGGGGGCACCTCCCTTTCACGCTTTGATGAAACCGCCTTCAGCCTTTGCGCGGCATCAGCACGGTGTAGTCGAAGTCCAGCACGACGGAAGGGTCGTATTCCTTGCCGTCCTCCTTCTTGAACGGGAAGCCGGCGGCGGGCTGGTTCTTGAGGGCGACGAGGCGCAGGCGCAGGGCACCGAGGTCCTTGCGTCCGGGCAATTCCAGCTTCTCCAACACCTCGGACCAGGCATAGATGGTGTCGCCGGCGAAGGTCGGGCTGACGTGGCGGCCGCCGTTGATGGCGGCGACCTTGAAAGCGTTGGCGAGGCCGTTGAACGACAGCGCGCGGGCGATGCTGATGATGTGGCCGCCATAGATCAGGCGGCGACCGAAGCGGCCCTGGCCCTCGGTATGCTGGTTGAAGTGGACCTTGGCGGTGTTCTGCCACAGCCGGGTCGCCATCATGTGCTCGGCTTCCTCAATGGTCGTGCCGTCCACATGGTCGATCTTCTCGCCCACCGCGTAATCGTCCCACACATAGGGCGAGCCGGCGAGCACGGTATCGTACTTGGCGGTGCCCAGGTGCTGCGGGATGACCAGGTCGGCGGCGGCCACCGAGCCGGGCAACTCGGGCACCTTCTCTTCGGTCTTGGCTTCGGTGTCGCGCTTGCGCACCATCACCCAGCGGATGTAGTCGACCACCATCTCGCCGCGCTGGTTTGTGCCCACCGAGCGGACATAGACGACTCCGGTCTGCTTGTTGGAATTCTCCTTCAGGCCGATGACGGTGGACACCGTGGTCAGGGTATCGCCGGGATAAACGGGCACGCCGAAGCGCCCGCCGGCATAGCCCAGATTGGCCACCGCGTTCAGCGACACGTCGGGCACGGTCTTGCCGAACACCACGTGGAAGGCGGCCAGATCGTCGAGCGGCGCGCCGGGCAGGCCGCAGCTCTTGGCGAATTCCGCCGAGGAGTTGAAGGCGAAGCGCGAACCGTAGAGGGCGGTATACAGCGCCACGTCGCCCGAGGTCACCGTGCGCGGGGTGGCATGGCGGATTTCCTGGCCGAGGCGGAAGTCCTCGAAGAAATTGCCGGCGTTGGTCTTGGTCATTGAGACATCCGTTCTTGATGATCGTCACCCCCGGGCTTAACCCGGGGGCCCATGGATGTCCGGGTCAAGCCCGGCCATGACGAAAAGGGGGTGGGCGTTTCGCCCTTACTTCAGCGCCGCTTCCAGTGCCGCGATCTGCTCGGCCAGGCGCACGATGCGCTTGGCGTTCTCGACGTGCAGGTTCTCGACCAGCTTGCCGTCGACCACCACCACGCCCTTGCCCTCGGCGGCAGCCTCGGCATGGGCGGCGATGATCTTCTGCGACCAGGCGATTTCCTTTTCCGTCGGCGCGAACACGCGGTTGGCAGCGTCGATGGTCTTGGGATGGATCAGCGTCTTGCCGTCGAAGCCCAGCTCCAGGCCCTGGCGGCAGGAATACTCGAAGCCCTCGTCATCGTTGAGGTCGAGATAGACGCCGTCGAGCACGGCTAAGCCATAGGCGCGCGCCGCCAGCAGACACAGGCCCAGGCTGGTGATCATGGGCAGGCGCTCGCGGGTGTGGGAGGCGTGCAGGTCCTTGGCGAGATCCGAGGTGCCCATGACGAAGCCACCCATGCGGCGCGACGAATTGGCGATCTCCTCGGCCTTGAGGATGCCGCGCGGGGTTTCCATCATGCACCAGATGGCCATGTCGGCAGGGGCGCCGGCGGCATCCATGATGGCCTCGACCTGGCGCACGGCATCGGCGCTCTCCACCTTGGGAATCAAGATGGCGTCGGCGCCCGAGGTGGCGGCGGCGAGCACGTCGGCATGGAACCACGGAGTGTTGAGGCCGTTGACGCGCACCAGGAGCTCACGGCCGCCATAACCGCCGGCCTTCACCGCCTCGCAGACTTGCCGGCGGGCTTCTTCCTTGGCGTCCGGGGAAACCGCATCCTCGAGGTCGAGGATCAGGCCGTCGGCAGCCAGCGTCCGCGCCTTTTCGAGGGCACGGGCGTTGGAGCCGGGCATGTACAGTACGCTGCGGCGCGGACGGGTCACACTCGCCATGGATCAAAACCTCCAACTGAAACTATTGTGGGACCCTAGCAACTTGAGGCCCCTGTGGCAAGGTTGCAGCGCAACATTCCTTCGCGGATAGGCCGCCAAAATGAATATTCTTTCGTTCCAATCCTCGGTGGCCTTTGGCCATGTCGGCAATTCGGCGGCAGTCCTTCCGTTGCAGCGCCTGGGTTTCGAAGTATGGCCCGTCGATACGGTGCAATTCTCCAACCATCCCGGCCATGGCCATTGGGGCGGCGGCGCGGCGGACCCAGCCGCCCTCGCCAGCCTCCTTGACGGGTTGGACAGGGTGGGGGCACTGGCGCGCTGCGATGGCATGGTGTCGGGCTATCTGGGCGAGCCCGCTTCGGGGCCGCTGCTGCTGAACGCCCGGGGGAAGGCGCCGCATGCGCTGTATCTGTGCGACCCGGTCATGGGCGATGACGGCAGACTCTATGTCAAGGAAGGCATTCCCGATTTCCTGCGCGAGCACGCCATGCCGGCGGCGGCCATGGTCACCCCCAACCGGTTCGAGCTGGAGCTGTTGAGCGGCCTGCCGGTGAGGACTCTGGCCGAAGCGGTGAGCGCCGCCAAATTGCTGCTCGCGCGTGGCCCCCGGGTGGCGGTGGTGACCGGCCTGGACGACGGCGCCACCAACCTGGCGGTAACCTCCGAAGGTTCCTGGGCGGTGCGCACCCCCCATCTGCCCGCCCGCTTCAACGGTAGCGGCGACCTGCTGGCGGCGTTGCTGCTGGGCCATTCCCTGCGCGGCGAGGCGCCGCCGGAAGCGCTCTCGCTCGCGGTCAGCAGCCTCTACGG
>JAEZFE010000004.1 GCA_023437865.1 Pseudomonadota bacterium
GGCGCCGGGTACCGCCCCCGGGTCCGCAAGGCCTATTCCACATGACGTTTAGCGCCATAGTCGGGCGAACCCGACGGGAGCAATATAGTGCAGCATGCAGCGCGACGCCAGCCCCCAGCGACCGGAACCCGCAGATGACACATCCGAATGCCGTGCAACGACTCGCCCTGGTGGTGGCAGTAGCGTCGAATGGGGTGATTGGGCGCCAGGGTACACTGCCCTGGGACCTGCCCGAGGACTTGGCGTGGTTCCGCCAGGTCACCCTGGGCAAGGCCATGCTCATGGGCCGTAAGACCTGGGACAGCATCGGCCGCCCCCTGCCCGGCCGCGACAGCGTGGTGGTGACCCGCGATGCCGGCTGGAGTGCGGAGGGCGCGCACCGCGCCGGCTCCGTCGCCGAGGCGGTGACGCTGGCAGCCCGCCTGCGCCCCGACGCCAGCGAAATCGCCATTATCGGCGGCGCCGAGATCTTCGCCGAAACCTTAGCCATTGCCGACCGGCTATACTGGAGCGCGGTGAAGGCGGCCTATGACGGCGACACCGTGTTCCCGCTATTCGACCGCGGCAACTGGCGCGAGGTTTCGCGCCAGCATGGCACGGGGGTTGATTTCCTGATTCTGGAACGCCGGCCCTGAAAAAATGGCCGGGACGAGCCCGGCCATTCCATTTTACTCGAAGCTGATCTTCGGGCCCTTCTTGCCCGATTGCAGCATTTGCACCTTATCCCACACCTTCTTGGCGATGTCGCGATAGGCCTGGGCGTGCGGGCTGTCGGGCTGGGAGATCACGATCGGCTTGCCCTGGTCCGAAGTCTCGCGGATGGCGATGTCGAGCGGCACCTCACCCAGGAAGTCGGCAGACAGGCGCGCGGCTTCGGCCTTGGCGCCGCCATGGCCGAAGATGTGGGCTTCATCACCGCATTTGGGGCACACGTAATAGCTCATGTTCTCGATGATGCCGAGCACCGGCACCTCGACCTTGCGGAACATGTTGAGGCCCTTGCGGGCATCCAGCAGCGCGATGTCCTGCGGCGTCGAGACGACCACGGCACCGGTCAGCGGCACGTTCTGGCTCATGGTCAACTGGGTGTCGCCGGTGCCGGGCGGCATGTCGATGACCATGACGTCCAACTCGCCCCATTCCACGTCACGCATCAACTGGTTGAGAGCGCCCATGACCATGGGGCCGCGCCAGATGATGGGGTTGTCCTCGGGCACCAAAAAGCCGATGGACATGCACTTGACGCCGTAATTCTCCATGGGCAGCAGGGTTTCGCCATCGGGGCTGACCGGCTCGCCGGCAATGCCCAGCATGCGCGGCATGCTGGGACCGTAGATGTCGGCATCGAACAGGCCGACCTTGAGGCCCAGCTGCGACAGCGCCATCGCCAGATTGGTGGCGGTGGTGGACTTGCCCACGCCGCCCTTGCCCGAGGCCACCGCGATGATGGACTTCACATGAGGCAGCAGCGGGCGCTCGGCCTTCTGCTGGCCGCCATGGGCGTGACCATGGTGGCCGTGACCACCCTGCTGGGCGGCGCGCTGGGCGGTCAGCACGGCGGAAACGGTCAACACGCCGGCAAGGCGGTCCACCGCCTGCTCGGCGGCCTTGCGCACCGGCTCCATGGCCTGGGCACGGGCGGGGTCGATCTCGATGGCGAAGGCGACATGGCCGCCCTTGACCGCCACGCTCGAGACCATGCCCAGAGTGACGATATCGGCTTTACGCTCGGGGTCGATGATGGTCTTGAGCGCTTCGAGGACTTGGGCTTCAGTAATCTCGGCCATGGGGGAGGATGCTCCGCTTATCCGACAGGGGTGGTTGGAGATTTTAGGCTGCGCCGAAGGGCGGGCACAAGGAATGCCTGATATAGGATTGTGCCATCCTTTTGTTAAGGACGTTGGTCAAGCGGCCAGATGATGCGGCCTCCCCCTTCGCCTTGAAAAGCTCCCCTTCTTCTCCATATGGGCGGAAATCCCGCTTGCCCGCCCGTCCGCGCGTTGCCCTAACCCCTTTCCTGGCCTATAAGGCCAACAGGGGCCGCGCGCCGGTTGTGGCGACGGGACCCGCACTTTGACAGATAAGGGGAAGCGTATGCCTTGGAATCCTCAAGGGGGCGGCGGAGGCCCCTGGGGCGGCGGTGGCAATAACGGCGGAAGCCCGTGGGGCCGCGGGCCCGGCGGCGGCGGCGGCGGTGGCGGCCCCGCGCCCGATTTCGAGGAGATCATTCGCCGTGGCCAGGAAAAGCTGCGCCGCCACATGCCCGGCGGGCGCGGTGGCTTCGGCGGCGGCCAGGGCATCGCGGTGATCGCCGCCTTGGGCGTTGCCGCCTGGCTGGCCACCGGCATTTATAAGGTGCAGCCCGACGAACAGGGCGTGGTCATGCGCTTCGGCAAGTGGGTCGATACCACCGAGCCGGGCCTGCACTACCACATGCCCTATCCGATCGAAGGCGTGCTGCTGCCCAAGGTCACCAAGGTCAATCAGCTGAACCTGGGCTTCCGCACCCCCGTCGAGGGCCGCATGGAGCGCGCCAACATGGGGCGCGACGTGCCCGAGGAAAGCCGCATGCTGACCGGCGACGAAAACATCGTCGAGACCGATTTCACCGTGTTCTGGGTGATGAAGGACGCCGGCAAGGTGCTGTTCAACATCAAGGACCCCGAGGGCACCGTCAAGGTGGCCGCCGAATCGGCCATGCGCGACGTGATCGGCCGCAACCCGATCCAGGCGGCGCTGTCGGACAAGCGCGAACAGATCGCCGCGGCAGCCAAGGTCGAATTGCAGCGCCTGCTGGACACCTACGATGCCGGCATCCTGATCACCCAGGTCCAGTTGCAGAAGGTGGAGCCGCCGGCGGCGGTCATCGACGCCTTCAACGACGTTCAGCGCGCCCGCGCCGACCAGGAACGCGCCCGCAACGAGGCCGAGGCCTACCGCAACGACATCATCCCGCGCGCCCGCGGCGAGGTCGAGCGGCTGATCCAGGAGGCCGAGGCCTACAAGGAGCAGGTGGTCAACCAGGCCGAGGGTGAGACCAAGCGCTTCCTGGCGCTGCACAACGCCTACCGGCAATCCGCCGACGTCACCGAGCGCCGCCTGTACCTGGAGACGATGGAAGAGGTCATGCGCAACACGCCCAAGATCGTCATCGACGGCAAGAGCGGCCAGGGCGTGCTGCCCTATCTGCCGCTGCCCGATCTCAAGAACAAGGCGACCGCACCGGCCACGCCGGCGCAGCCCCAGGCGGGAGGTGCCCGATGAGCCGCACCGTTATTGGCGCCGGCATCGCCGCGGCGGTGCTGCTGATCGGCGCCGCGTCGTCGCTGTTCGTGGTCAACCAGGCCGAACAGGCCCTGGTGCTGCGGCTGGGCGCCCACCGCGCCACCATCCAGGAGCCCGGCCTGCATGTGAAATGGCCGCTGATCGAGGAAGTGGTCAGCTACGACCGCCGCCTGCTGTCGCTGGAGCCGCCGGCCGAGGAAATCATCCTCGGCGACCAGAAGCGGATCGTGGTGGACACCTTCACGCGCTACAGCATCTCCGACCCGCTGAAATTCTATCAGCGCGTCCGTAACGAGACCAACGCGCGCAACCAGCTGACCCAGATCGTCAGCGCCTCGCTACGCCAGGCCATGGGCCAGATCATGCTGCCCAGCCTGCTGTCGGACGACCGCACCAAGCTGATGGAGGCCATCAGCAAGGAGGTCAGCGAGCGCGCCGCCCCCTACGGCATCGCGGTGGCCGACGTGCGCATCCGCCGCGCCGACCTGCCCGAGGAAACCAGCCAGGCCATCTACGACCGCATGAAGTCGGAACGCGAGCGTCAGGCCAAGGAGCTGCGCGCCCAGGGTTACGAATGGGGCCAGCAGATCCGCGCCCGTGCCGACCGCGAACGGACCGTCATCCTGGCCGAGGCCACCCGCCAGGCCAATGTGCTGCGCTCGCAGGGCGATGCCGAATCCTCGCGCATCTATAACGACGCCTATGGTCGCGATCCGAAGTTCTACGACTTCTATCGCTCGCTGGAGGCCTACCGGAAGACCATGACCGACGGCAACACCTCGCTGGTGCTGTCGCCCGATTCAGAGTTCTTCTCGCACTTCAAGCAGGCCCAGCCCCGGCGGTGAGGGATCTGCTGACCGCGCTGGCCCTGGCGCTGGTGTTGGAGGGTGTGGCCTACGCCCTCTTCCCCACCGCCATGCAGCGCATGGTGGCCGCCATTCTGGCCACGCCGGCAGGCTCGCTGCGCATGGCCGGCTTGGTGCTGGCAACCTTGGGTGTGGCCGGAGTCTGGCTTGTGCGCTCTGCCACACTCGGGCCATAGTCTCGAAGGATCGTTCCGCTTCCCCGGTCGGCTTGACGCCGGCCGGGGTAAGAACCAAATCTCTCGAAGCCCGAGGCGTCCCCTCGGGCCTTTCCCCGTGCAGGAGGGTCACTTCGGTGCGTCACCCAAGAAACGTCAATAACAACCGTGCCCGAGCCATGGCCGCGCCGGCGGATTCGCGCATGGCGGCGCTGGTCCTGGCCGCGTTCGCCGCCATTGCCCTGCTGCTGCACTCCTTTGCCGCCAGCGCCCGCGAGATGCCCAACAGCTTCTCGGATCTGGCGGAAAAGCTGCTGCCGGCGGTGGTCAACATTTCGACCACCCAGACCATGAAGAACCCCGAGCGGGTTCCCGAGATGCCGCAATTCCCGCCGGGCTCGCCGTTCGAGGATTTCTTCAAGGAATTCTTCGAGCGCCAGATGCGTCCGGAAAATTCGCCGCGCCGCGCCACCTCGCTGGGCTCGGGCTTCATCGTCGATACCGCCGGCTTCGTGGTGACCAACAACCACGTCATCGCCGACGCCGACGAGATCACCGTCACCCTGCATGACGATTCGGTCTACAAGGCCAATGTGGTCGGCCGCGACACCAAGACCGACTTGGCCCTGCTGAAGATCGATGCCGGCAAGAAGCCGCTGACAGCCGTCGGCTTCGGCAATTCCGACGTCAGCCGCGTCGGCGACTGGGTGCTGGCCATCGGCAACCCGTTCGGCCTGGGCGGCACCGTGACCGCCGGCATCGTCTCGGCCCGTGCCCGCGACATCAACGCCGGCCCCTATGACGACTTCCTGCAGACCGATGCGTCCATCAACCGCGGCAATTCGGGCGGT
>JAEZFE010000057.1 GCA_023437865.1 Pseudomonadota bacterium
CCCCCGATGAACGGATTGAGGCGAAGCCCCGGCTCCGCAGACAATCCGCGCATCGCCGCTCCACCTTTGCGCACCGGATGGCGAGAGCAAAAGGACGTTCTCAGCATGAGGATCGCGGTCATCGGAACGCGCGGAGCGGCAGGCCCGGCACGCGACGGCATCGACAAGGCATTGAGCGAGATTTGCCCCAGACTGGTGGCGCGCGGGCACGAGATCGACGTCTTTTCGGAACGCAACGGGCATGCTTTCTCGGGTATCAGCGGCGCCCGCATCATCAAGCTTCCCACGTTGCCTTTGGGCCTGGGCCAAGCTTCGCCGCACGCGGTGCTGAGCTCCGTGCTGTCAGCCTGCCGAGGGTATGACGTGGTCAACTTCTTCGCTGCCGAGGCCAGCGGCCTGTACAGCCTGGCGGCAAAGTTCGGCCTGCACCGCACGGTGGTCAGCGTGCACGGCCTGGACCGCCCGGCCCTGCCCGACCGCTCGCCGGAAAGCCTGGCCGCCCGCTTCGCCGACGCCATCACGGTATCGTCGCGCCGGCTGGAGCGCATCTTCCGCGAGACCTTCGGGCGCGATGCCATCTACATCCCTAACGGCGTGGAGCGGCCCGAGCGCGAGGCGGACCCCCGCCTGCTGGAACAGTTCAGCCTGGAGCCCAATTCCTACGTCCTGTTCGCCGACCGGCTGGTGCCCGAGACCGGCGCCCATGTGGCCATAGCCGCAGCCAATGCGGTCGCGGTGAGCCAGCGGCTGGTGATCGCCGAGGTGGGCGCCGGCGACGATGAATACCGGCACCAATTACGCCAGGGGTCGGACCCCGAACGGGTGCTGTTCGCCGGCCAGGTGGGCACGCCCCTTCTGGAAGCGCTGATGGGGCATGCCTATCTGTACCTTCTGCCGTCGCAGGCGGACGAGGCGCCCGAGACCTTGCTGGCGTCACTGGCCCATGGCCGAGCGGTCCTGGTCAGCGATGTGGCTGAGCATCTGGACGTGGTCGGCGGCGACGGCTTCACCTTTACTGCCGGCGACGTCGGCGACCTGAAACGGGTGCTGGCGTGGTTGTTGGCCGACCCGGAGGTGGTGACCCGCATGCGGGTGCGCGCCACCGCCACCGTCGCCACCCGCTTTTGCTGGGATCGCATCGCCGACGCGTACGAGCAGGTCTATAAGGCCATCCTCTAGTCCAAGGGGAAGCATGAGCGCCATCGCCGGAATTCTACATCTCGACCGGGGCGCCACCGAGGCCGAACCGGCCGAACGCATGGTCTCCGCTATGGCTTGGCGCGGCCCCGACGACGACGGCTCGTATCGCTCGCCCGATGGCCGCGCCGCCCTCGCCGCACGCCGCCTCGCCACCCTGGACCGCTCCGCCTCCGCGGCCCAGCCCATGGCCAACGAGACCCATGACGTATGGATGGTGCTTGATGGAGAAATCCTCAATTACCGCGCCCTGCGCCATTCCCTCGAGTTGGTTGGTCACCGCTTCCGCTCGGCGTCGGATGCCGAGGTCGTGCTGCACGCCTATGAACAGTGGGAATTGGATTTCCTCAGTCATCTGCAAGGATCCTTCGCACTGGCGCTATGGGATGACCGGCGTGACCGCCTGGTGCTGGCCCGCGACCGGCTGGGGCGCAAGCCGCTCTTCATAGCCGAGCATCGCGGCCGGCTGGCCTTCGCCTCGGGGGTCGGACCGATTTTGGATGAGTTGGACCTGCCGCGCCGGCTCGATCCGGTGGGGCTGTCCCATTATCTGACGCTGGGCGTGGTGCCCGCCCCCGCCACCCTGGTGGCGGGCGTGAGCAAACTGGCGCCCGGCGAAATGCTGGTGGCCGACCGGCTGGGGCCGCCGCGCCGCCAGCGCTGGCACAGCATCGAGCCCGACGAGCGCCGCGCCGCCTCGGTGCGCGGCCTGGCCGCCGAACGCCATGCCGGCAACCTGCGCACCCTGCTGGAATGCGCGGTGGCGGACCGGCTGCTGTCCGATTCACGGCCCGTGGGCGTATGGATGAGCCCGGCGGCCGGCAGCGGCGCCATCGCCACCATCATCAACCAGCTGACCGGCCAGCCGCCGCAGGCGCTGGCGGTGTTTGACGACGTGGATGCGCCGGCGGCCTATGACATACGCCAATCGGCCAAGGCCAGCGGCATCGAGCTGACCGAGCGGGTGGTGACGGTGGACGAGGCGGTCGAGGCCCTGCCGCTGATTGCGGACCGCCTGGCCGAGCCGGTCGCGCATTCGGCATTGGTGACGGCGTGGTTCGCCGCCAGCCTGGGGCGAGAGGCGCGCGTTCCGGCCCTGCTGGCCGAGACTGGAGCCGATGAGGTTTTCCTGTGCAATCCTGCCTATGAGGGCGCACGGCGCGCCGGCCTGTGGCGGCGCCTGTCGGCCTTGCTGCCGGGTCACGCCCCCGTTACGCCCCGTCCGGGCGCCGGCCTGCCGCCGCCGGGCCTGCGCCCCTTCGCCGACCGCGACGGCGCCTCGCTGCTGAACGCCGTTCTGCCCCCGGTGCCGTCTCCACCGGTGGTGATCCCTGCCTGGATGCGGGATGACAGCCTTGCCGCGCTGGCGGTGGGCGATCTATCCATCCGCATCGGCGACGGCGTGGCGCCCGGCCTGGATGCCATGGCCCAAGCCCACGGGCTGGAGGCCCGGCTTCCCATGCTGGATGACGCGTTGGTCAACTACGCCCTGGCCATTCCCAGTCGCGTGCGCTCGCCCTCGGGCGCGCCACGCCACATGTTGAAGAAGGTACTGGGCGATCTGGTACCGGCCGCTGCGCTGTCCCGGCCGCGACCAGCACCATGCCTGCCCGTGGGGACGTGGCTGGCGGGACCGCTGGGGGCGGAACTGGAAGCGCTGCAC
The DNA here is from genome assembly GCA_023437865.1 of Pseudomonadota bacterium. Classification (GTDB taxonomy): domain Bacteria; phylum Pseudomonadota; class Alphaproteobacteria; order Rhodospirillales; family Magnetospirillaceae; genus Magnetospirillum. The sequence continues at coordinate 2,861 of JAEZFE010000057.1, forward strand.
TGGTCGCCGCTGAAGCCGCAGGCGGTGCGCGCCCTGATGGCCGACCACCGCTCTACCCTGGCCCATGGCGATGCCCTGTGGGCGCTGCTGGCCTTGGCCGCCTGGTGCAAGCGGCTGGGGCTGGAGGAGCTTGCCGATGGCGAGCCGCCCCAGCCCGAATTGGCTCACAGCCGATCGTAGATCGTTCTGGGAACGTGCAGCGGACGCTTGTTCAGCACCACCCCCAGAATGTTTGCGCCGCCGCCGGCCAAGGCTTGCTTGGCCGCTTGGGCCACGTCGCTGCGGGTGCGCTCGGCCTCGACCACCAGGATCACGCCGTCCACCGTTGGGGCCAGCGCCTGGGAAAGCGGTGACGCCAGCACCGGCGGGGTGTCGAGAATGATCAAATCGGCACGCCCGGCCAGCGTGTCCCAATAGGTCTGCAAAAGGCGCGGATTGAGCGCGCGGGCATCGCCCGAACGGCCGGGAAGCGGTCCCAGCGCCACCTGCCCGCAATCATCCATGCGGGTTTCGGTTTCAATCTGGTTGAGCAGCAGCACGCCGCCACCCATGGTGCGCCCAGCCAGACGGGCCAGCCGCACCGCGACCGCCGGATCGTGTTCGTCCTCGCCCGCCGCCACCACCTGGATCACCCGGCGCGGGCGGTCGGCCAGCTTAACCTCCACTGCCTGCCACAGCCTCAGGATTGCCAGCTCGGCGGATGAGTTCTGGCCAGGGACACGGGGCGGCGCCACGC
>JAEZFE010000086.1 GCA_023437865.1 Pseudomonadota bacterium
GTCGGAACAGGCCGCCAAGCAGCTATGTAACGAGCTCAAGTCCCGTAACCAGGGGTGTATCATTGCCCGCAAGTAACTCCATCCCCGGTGCGGCCATCTTCGGCTGCTCGGGCCATGCGCTGACCGATCAGGAGCGCCGCCTCTTCGCCGCGTCCAACCCGCTCGGCTTCATCCTGTTTGCCCGCAACGTGGATAACCCGGAGCAGGTGCGCGCCCTGGTAAACGCGCTGCGCGACAGCGTGGGCAGGGCCGATGCTCCGGTGCTGATCGACCAGGAGGGCGGGCGCGTCCAGCGCTTGCGTCCGCCGCACTGGCGCAAGGCGCCGCCTGGCGAACCCTTTGCCAAGCTGGCCAACCGCGATTTGGATGCCGCCAAGGAGGCTTTGCGACTCAACTTCCGGCTGATTGGGCGCGAGCTGGCGGATCTGGGCATCGACGTCGATTGCGCCCCGGTCCTCGACGTGCCGGTGCCCGGCGCCCATGATGTCATCGGCGATCGTGCCTATGGCCTGACCCCCGACCGAGTGGCCGAATTGGGCCGCGTGGTCATGGATGGCCTGCTGGACGAAGGCGTACTGCCGGTCATCAAGCACATCCCTGGCCATGGCCGCTCCATGGTGGACAGCCATCTGGACCTGCCGGTGGTGGAGGCCACCCGCCAGGAGCTGGAGGCCCAGGACTTCCCGCCGTTCCGCGCGCTCAAGGACGCCCCTTGGGCCATGACCGCCCACGTGGTCTACAAGGCCATCGATCCTCACGCCCCGGCTACCACCTCGGCCCGCGTCATCGGTGAGATCATCCGTGGACTCGTCGACTTCCAGGGCGCCCTGATGTCGGACGATTTGTCCATGAAGGCACTCGGAGGCAGCTTCCAGGACCGCACCACCGCCTCGCTGGACGCCGGCTGCGACGTGGTGCTGCACTGCAATGGCGACATGGCGGAGATGGAGGCTATCGCCTCGGTGCTGCGTCCGCTGACGGAAGTAGCGCAGGAGCGAGTGGCCATGGCCGCGCGCCAGAAACGCAAGACGGCGCCGTTGAACGTGGCCGAGGCCATAGCCCGCGTGGACTCGCTGCTGGCATGATGGACCTCGTCGGCATCGTGCAGCAGGTCTCGGTGGTGGCGCTGCCGCTGGTGTTCGCCATCACCTTGCACGAGGCCGCCCATGGTTTCGCCGCCTACGCGCTGGGCGACGATACGGCCAAGCGGCTTGGCCGTATCTCGCTCAACCCGTTGCGCCATATCGACCCGTTCGGCACCATTGTGCTGCCCGCCATCCTGCTGATGATGGGCAGTTTCCTCTTCGGCTGGGCCAAGCCGGTGCCGGTCAATTTCTCCAAGCTGCGCTCGCCGCGCTGGGGCATGGTCGCCGTGGCCGCCGCCGGGCCGGGAATGAACATCCTGCTCGCCATCATCGCCATCCTGGCCATGAAGCAGGAGGGCGCGTTGCCCAACTCGGCGGTGGACTGGGCCCGGTTGAACCTGGCGAACGCGGTCTATCTCAATCTGTTGCTGGCCGTCTTTAACATGCTGCCAATCCCGCCGCTCGATGGTGGCCGGGTTGCCGTGGGCCTGTTGCCGCGCCCCTTGGGCTTCCGTCTGGCAAGGCTGGAGAATGTCGGCATCCTGATCCTGATCGCCGCCATGGTCATTCTGCCCATGATCGGTCGTCCGCTCGGCCTGCAGCTCGATCCCTTCGATGCCATCATTCAGCCCGCCGTGACCGGGATTCTGGAAATGCTGATCGGCATCTTCGGCTGATGCAGGGCGACGTTTTCCAGGAGGACGAGGAGCAGGAAAGGGCTGAGGGCGAACGCCTGCTGGTAGACCTCGAGGGCTTCGAGGGGCCGCTCGATGTTCTGCTGGCGCTGGCCCGCGACCAGAAGGTCGATCTGACCCGCATTTCCATCCTCAAGCTCGCCGACCAGTATCTGGAATTCGTCCAGCGCGTCCGCCAGCGTCATCTGGATCTGGCCGCCGAGTATCTGGTCATGGCGGCGTGGCTGGCCTACCTCAAGTCGCGCCTGCTGTTGCCCGAGCCCGAACCCGACCCGGAGGGCCTGCCCAGCGCCGCCGAGATGGCCGAGGTGCTGGCCTTCCGCCTGCGCCGGCTGGAGGCCATGCAGAAGGTCGGCACTAGCCTGATCGCCCGTCCCCAATTGGGCCGCGATTTCTTCGGCCGCGGTGCGCCCGATGATGTGCCGGTGGTGACGCGCTCGATCTTCGACGTGCAGCTGTTCGACCTGCTCAAGGCTTATGCCGACCACATCGTGCGCACCTCGGTCCGCACGCTGACCATCGAAGCGCCCGACCTCTATTCGGTCGAGGATGCGCTCAGGCGGCTGGAGAAGCTGCTCGGCCAGATGCCCGATTGGTCGGTGTTGTCGGCTTATCTGCCGCAATTCGAGGGCGATCCGTTGAAGATGAAGTCCGCCGTGGCCTCCACCTTTATCGCCGCGCTGGAGCTTGCCAAGCAGGGACGCTTGCAATTGCGCCAGGATGGCGGTCCTTATAGCCCCATCTACGTCAAGGCGGGGACGGGTGAGGGCGAGATGGGCGAGGGGGCATGAGCGTCGAGCTGGAACATCTGCGTCTGGTGGAGGCCATGC
>JAEZFE010000092.1 GCA_023437865.1 Pseudomonadota bacterium
CCGTGGACGAGATCCATGCCGCCTGCTTCTTCGACAAGTGGTTCCTGGAGCAGATCAAGGGCATCGTCGACGCCGAGGAGGAGGTCCGCGCCAAGGGCCTGCCCATCGACGCGCCCGGCATGCTGCGCCTCAAGAAAATGGGCTTCTCGGACCAGCGCCTGTCGCAGCTGTCGGGCAAGAGCCTGACCGAGACGTCGTTCCGCCGCACGGTGCTGAACGTCAAGCCGGTGTTCAAGCGCATCGACACCTGCGCCGCCGAGTTCCCGTCGTCGACCGCCTACATGTATTCGTGCTACGAGGGCGACGGCGTCAATCCGGCCGAGTGCGAGGCTGAGCCCAGCGACCGCGACAAGGTGATCATCCTGGGCGGTGGCCCGAACCGGATCGGCCAAGGCATCGAGTTCGACTATTGCTGCGTGCACGCGGCCTATGCGCTGGAGGATGCGGGGAAGGAGACCATCATGGTCAACTGCAACCCCGAGACCGTCTCCACCGATTACGACACTTCGGACCGCCTCTATTTCGAGCCGCAGACCGCTGAGCCCGTCATCGAGCTGGTCCGCAAGGAGCAGTGCAAGGGCCGGGTGGTGGGCTGCATCGTGCAGTTCGGCGGCCAGACCCCGCTGAAGCTGGCCCATGCGCTGGAGCAGGCCGGCATTCCGATCCTGGGCACCAGCCCGGACATGATCGACCTGGCCGAGGACCGCGAGCGCTTCCAGCGTCTGCTGCAGGATTTGGGTCTCAAGCAGCCGCCGAACGGCACCGCCCGCTCGCTGGAAGAGGCCAAGGCCATCGCCGAGCGCATCGGCTATCCGGTGGTCATCCGCCCGAGCTTCGTGCTGGGCGGCCGCGCCATGCAGATCGTCTACGACCATGAGGCGCTGGAGCGCTACATGAAGGAAGCGGTCGTGGTGTCGGGCGACGATCCGGTGCTGATCGACTACTACCTCAAGGACGCCATCGAGGTGGACGTGGATGCCCTGGCCGACGGCAAGGACGTTTACGTGGCCGGCATCATGCAGCACATCGAAGAGGCTGGCATTCACTCGGGCGATTCCGCCTGCTCGCTGCCGCCCTATTCGCTGGACGCCGCCACCCAGGCCGAGCTGGAGGCCCAGACCATCAAGCTGGCCAAGGCGCTGAACGTGGTCGGCCTGATGAACGTGCAGTACGCCGTCCAGAACGGCGACATCTACATCCTTGAAGTGAACCCACGCGCCTCGCGTACGGTGCCCTTCGTCGCCAAGGCCACCGGCATCGCCATCGCCAAGATCGCCGCCCGCGTCATGGCTGGCGAGACGCTGGCCAGCTTCAACATCAAGAAGCCGGTGTTCGATCATGTGGCGGTCAAGGAAGCGGTGTTCCCGTTCGCCCGTTTCCCCGGCGTCGACATCATCCTGGGGCCGGAGATGAAGTCCACCGGCGAGGTCATGGGCCTGGACAAGTCGTTCGCGCTGGCCTTCGCCAAGAGCCAGCTCGGCGCCGGCACCAACCTGCCGACCCAGGGCACCGCCTTCATCTCGGTGCGCGAGGGCGACAAGCCGCACATGATCCCGGTGGCCAAGCGCCTGACCGAGATGGGCTTCAAGGTCATCGCCACCGAAGGCACCGCGCGCACCCTGCGTGACGCCGGGATCGAGGTCGCGGTGGTCAACAAGGTGCTGGAAGGTCGTCCGCATTGCGTGGACGCCATGACCAACGGCCAAGTCCAGCTGGTGGTCAACACCACCGAGGGCTCGCAGGCGGTCAAGGATTCGTTCTCGATCCGCCGGTCGGCCCTTCAGTACAACATTCCCCACTACACCACGGTGGCCGGCGCGCGCGCCGCGGTGGAGGCCATCGAGGCGCTGCGTGCGGGCACGCTTGATGTTGCGCCGCTGCAATCGTATTTTAGGGGTTCTTTCTAAGGGCAACAGGCCGCGCGGTGCCTCCGCCCGGCCTTCTCGCCTAAAACGGCTGGGGCTTTCTAAATATGGAAAAGATCCCGATGACTCCGCCGGGCCTGGCCCGGCTGGAAGAGGAATTGAGGACTCTCAAGAGCGTCGAACGGCCCGCGGTCATCCGCGCCATCGCCGAGGCGCGCGAGCACGGCGACCTCTCGGAAAACGCCGAATATCATGCCGCCCGCGAGCGTCAGAGTTTCATCGAGGGCCGTGTCGCCGAGCTTGAGGATGTCATCTCGCGCGCTCAGGTCATCGACATCAGCTCGCTCTCGGGCGATCAGGTCCGCTTCGGCGCCACCGTGACGCTGGCCGATGAGGATTCCGACGACGAAGTGGTCTACACCATCGTTGGCGCCCATGAGGCAGACATCAAGGATGGCCGCATGTCGGTCCACTCGCCGCTGGCGCGCGCCCTGATCGGCAAGCATGTCGGTGATACCGTCGAGGTCACGACCCCCGGCGGTTCCAAATCCTACGAAGTGGTCGACGTTAAGTTCGTCTGACCGAAGTTTCGCAAGGCGGCAACGCATGGCCGGGTTACGCCCGGCCATGCTCGCTGTCATGGGCCGGTCTGCCCATCCGGTCAATAAACTCCGACACCCTCGGCAGCACGCTGCTGCGCCAAGGCTCGCCCAGGAACAGGCCGAAATGACCTGACGCGGGTTCGGTCCAGCGCGCCCGCAACCCTGCCGAAATGTTGCGGCACAAATCGTGGGCCACATGGGTCTGGCCCGCCCCCGAGGAATCGTCGGCGCCGCCTTCCACCGTCAGCAGGGCTATGTCGGTGATGGTCGCCGGTTCCACCGCGCGGCCCCGGCACGCCAGCAGGCCTTGGGCCAAGCGGGCCTCGGCGAACACCCAGCGGGAATTCTCTTCCGCGAATTCGGCGGGCAAATCCATCAGCGTCAAATACTTCTCCAGGAAATCAGGGTCTTCCTGGGCCTTGTGGTACAGCTCGCCTCGCGCCGCCATATGGCGTGCCAGGTAGCGATTGAGTGCATGACGGTGGGCCGCCGCCGGATAGATGCGGCGCCCGCATCCCGGTTCGTTGGCCGGTACGTTGGTGGCCATGGTACGGGTGAACCAGCCGGGCGGCAGGCGGGCGGCCATCTGTTCGATGGTGGTCGGGCTGATGCGGGGGTCGAGGAAGCCGCCCATCAACACCAGCGCCTTGGGCCGTTCGGGCTCGCGTTGGGCGGCCATCAAGGCGGCGGCGGCAAGGATGGTGGTCGGCGCCTGGCTGACCCCAAGCACGGTGACGCCGGGACCCAGCAAGCGCAGGCATTCCATCACCGCCAGGATCGGCGCGTCGAAGCCCAGCCGCCCGGCGGCGGGCGGGATGTCGCCGGCATCCTTCCATTCCAGCAGCAGCACGTCGTGGGCAGCGGCGAGCCCCGCCAGCGTGTCGGCCATCAGCCAGCCGAAATGGCCCGACATGGGGGCCACGACCAGCACGGGCAGCCCGCGCCGGCGCCGCCCGGGAACGAAGTGGCGCAGGATGAAGTTGGCGCGCTCGAGAACCACGCGGTCCTCGGCGCACGCGATGGCGAGAGGCGGCGGGCGCATCCCTCATTCTTGGGGCGCAGTGCCCTCCGCATCAAGGGCATAGCGCTATCAAGGGCATAGTGCGGTCCTACCCCCGACCATCACCCGATGGAGCCGCTACCCCCTCTTGAACGCTCGCCTGCCGGTTCCTTATTTCAAAATAGCGCCAAGTCGCGCTGCCAGAATCACACGAGTGGGGAGGTTTCTCTCATGCTGGTTAAAACGATCGTGAAGGCCAAGGCACGGGGGGCGGGAGTGGTCACCGTCTCGCCCGAAGTCACCGTCTGCGAGGCTGCCCGTGCGCTCGCCACCAATCGCATCGGTGCGGTTATCGCGGTGGAGGAGGGCGGCGCCATTGCCGGCATCCTCTCAGAGCGTGACATTGTTCGCGGCGTCGCCCTGCAAGGCGAAGGCTGCTTGAAATCCAAGGTGCGCGATTTGATGACCGCTGCCGTGCTGACCTGCCGTGAGGACGACACGCTGGAAAGCCTAATGCAGACCATGACGTCCAAGCGCATCCGTCACCTGCCGGTGGTCGATGCCGAAGACAAGCTGACCGGCATTGTGACCATCGGCGACGTGGTCAAGAGCCGGCTGGATGAAGCCGACATGGAAGTCGATAATCTACGCCACTACGTGGGGGCTGCCCGCTGAACAGTGGGGCGGCCGACAGGACGCGGCCGCCCCCGGGATTTTTTGGATCGTTGCAATAGCCAAGGAGTTGCGCACCGGCTCTGCTTCCGTCAGAATTTGCGCGGCCGTAATTGGGGGGGTCGATGACGATCCGGCGCAAGTTCTTCATTGCCTTTGCACTCATCCTGATCACCAGCCTCGCCAGCTTGGCGGTGAACGGCATGGTGGCGCTCAAGCAGTTCCGGCTTACCGGTGACATGGCGCGCGTCTCCGAAGTGGTGGCGCAGGAGCACATCCCGCTGATCGAGGTCATCAAGGACCTGCAGCTTGATGTGACCCGCGTGCAGGAGATCTTCACCGACGTCGGCGCCGTGCCCAGCGCCGAGAACTTGGCCCACGCGCTCAAGGCCGGCGACCACGTCGCCCAGGACTTCGCCCATCACATCAGCACCGCGCGCACCAGCGCCGAACATCTGGGCCTGCCCGACACCATCAAGGTGCTTGACGGGGTCGAGGCGTCGTTCAAGCCGTTCTACGCCGAAGGCGTCAAGCTGGCCGAAGCCTATGCCTTGCAGGGGCCCGAGGCCGGCCGCGCGCAGATGGGTGCGTTCGACGCCAACGCCCAGGTCATGCAGGCTCAGACCGCCTCGCTGCTTGAAGTCATCCAGGTGCTGGTCGCCGAATCGGCCACCCAATTGCTGGAGGCGCGCGAGGGCCTCGAATCCTCGGTGCGCAATCAGGCCTATATCCAGACCGGTCTGGCGGTGCTCAGCCTGATGCTGGTCATCGCCGTGCTTCTGCTGATCGACCGCCAGTTGGTCGAGCCGGTGCACGGAATGACCGAGGCCACCGCCAAGATGGCGGAGGGAGATCTGTCGGTGCAGGTGCCGGGGGTCGGGCGTACCGACGAGATCGGCCGCCTGGCCGGCGCCGTCGAGGTGTTCCGCGACAATGCCCACAAGGTGCGCCAGGCTGCCGCCCAGCAGGAAGCCGAGCACCGCCGTAACCGCCGCAAGCTGCAAAGCGAGATCCTGGCGCTGACTAATGCCATCGACGAGGAGGTCTCGGGCGCCATCGGCGCGGTGATGACCCAGGCGGATACCATGCTGTCCGCCGCCGGTGCCATGGAAAGTGCCGTCGAGCATGTGCGGGGCCGCAGTCAGGCTGCCGCCAGCGCCGCCGAGGGCGCCAATGGCAGCGTCGATGCAGTGGCTGCCGCCGCCGAGCAATTGTCGTCCTCGGTCGAGGAAATCAGCCGCCAGGTCGTTACCTCGACCACCATCGCGGGCGAGGCCGAGCGCGAGGCGGAAAAGGTCAGCGACATCGTGCAGGGCCTGGCCAAGGCCGCCGAGGCAGTGGGCGAGGTGGTCAGCCTGATCAACAACATCGCCGGCCAGAGCAACCTGCTGGCGCTGAACGCCACCATCGAGGCCGCCCGCGCCGGTGAACACGGCAA
>JAEZFE010000115.1 GCA_023437865.1 Pseudomonadota bacterium
GGTGATGGCGGCATAGCTGCTGCCGACCGCCGTATTTCCCGCCTTGTGGATCAATGCGCCGCGGTAGGCCGGCTTGAAGTTCGGGCCGATGATGCAGTCGCCGGCTTCGATCAACAGGTTCACAGCATTGTTGTCGCCGGTGTTGCCTGTGATTGAGCACTTGACCGCGCTTTCACGGACCCAAATTCCGGTGCCAGACGCCCCCCAAACATCGTTCCCGCTGATCGTGCAATGCGTGCCACGAAGGGGGGTGGTGCCTCCAACGACGATCTGAGACACGGTGCCCGGGGGGACGTTCCCGTGTTCATCGGTCTCTACATCAAGTTCATTGTCATGGATTTTACACCGCGCGCCATAGCATTCGATGCCCACATAATCATAAGTACTATCTACGCGCTTCCGAATGAAGTTGTCATGAACGAACGACTGGTTAGTCCCATTTACTCCGACTGTCCCAAGAACAATTCCACGCTCCATCGCAGCAATATGATTGCCCTCGATGTCCAACATGTTGCCGAGGTTGTAGCGGCTCCAAATGCCATACTGCACAAGCACCATATGGTTCTTGCAGATATTTGCGCCTTCTGCGGCCATGCTTCCCAAGCCGCCATCGATCAGTATGCTTACGTCGTTGAAGTAAAACCAGTTGCTAATGATCCTGGTGTCGGTGCTGAAGTTCTCCATTTTGATGGCTGGCGACATTTTCCGATAATTGGTGTTGCTGTCGTGGCGACCCAAGAAGAAGCAGCCGGAAACCTCGACGCCAGATCCGTTGTGGAGATGGATGGCCGTCTTCCACGTCTTGTCCGCCGTCACGCCGTCGAAGCAGACATTCCGGATGCAGCCGTGCTTTCCGAAGCCAGACGGGGCACCGGTCAGCTTGATCCCGGTCCGGGTACCGTCGACGGTAGAGGAGATGGTCAGGTCGCAGATCGTCGAGGTTACGAAAGTCGGCGTGCCGATCGGCGCGGTAATGTCGAGGAAGTCGCAGTTCTCTGCTACGAACACGGCCCGGCCGGGGGCTACGCCGCGGAGGTTGGCAACGGTCGCCGTCAGCTTGGAGGTGATGCGGAACCTGCCGTCGGGCACGAACAGCGCCTTACCGCTCGCCAGGGCTGCCGCGATTCCGGCCGTGTCGTCGTGGACGCCATCGCCCACCACGCCGGGGAAGTCCTTGATGGACACTTCGTCCGCCATTTTGGCCGCGCCAGTGCGCGGAGCCGATCTGGCGGCGACGGGGCGGAAGCGGGACATGACAAGGTCGAGGCGGTCGAGGGACATAGCGGCGGCTCCGGTGGTCGTGATGACCGACCGTCGCGCGGGTTGCATGCCCGCACCAACGCACCGCTGCGTCCAATTGCAGAGTTCACAAATCGAAATTACTACCCTACCGTGCCGGGAGCGGTGCAATTTGAGGTGGATTATGCCGGTATGGAGATTTTGGAACAACGACACGGGGACGCACTTTTACACGGCCGCTGAGGCCGAGCGTGACATCGTAGCAACCAACCTGCCGAATATGCGGTACGAGGGGGTCGGCTTCGACGACCCCAACGGAACGAACACCACAGTTTGGCGCTTCCGCCGTTTGGATACAGGGGCGCATTTCTATACGGCCAGCCTCGCCGAACGCGACGAAGTGATCGCCAGAATGCCCGGGGTCTACGCCTTCGAGGGCGCTGGATTCTCAGCCAGTACAGTGCAAACAGCGAGTGCAACACAGGCCGTCTATCGATTCTGGAACAGAGATACTGGTGCTCACTTCTACACGGCAAACGAGGTCGAGCGAGCATCTGTTGTCGCCAACATGCCAAACATGCGGTTCGAGGGGATCGCGTATTACATGGCGCCGCCTCCATCGCAGCCAGACCGCACCGGATCGCTCGATGAGGCGTGGTACTTGTCCGCCTATCCCGACGTCGCCGACTCGGTGGCAGCCGGCTTCACCACGGCCGCAAAGCACTGGCAGGAATTTGGGCAGCGCGAAGGACGTCTTCCGCAGAACCTCGCCAGCTTGGCGGGCAACGACACCGTCGGCAGCAAATACAGTGCGCCGAAGAATGGCGACCGGCTGAACGGTGGAGCGCGCAATGACTCGTTGGTAGGCGGAAGCGGCAACGACAGCCTGTTCGGCGAGACGGGCAACGATACACTGGTTGGGTACCAGTACGATTACTTAAACGGTGGTGCTGGCGATGACACCTATATTCTCTATTCATCCGGCGCTACGATTCAAGAAGGAACAAGTGGCGGAACCGATACAGTCGTACTTTCAAACGATGTGGTGAATTTTTCGATCCCAGATAATGTTGAAATCGTAAGGTACTCCCGTTTTACCAGAGATTATCCGGCTAATAATATAATTGTTGTCGGTGGTTCCGGAGGAAAAGCAATCCTATCCGATACTGCTGTTGAGATTACTATGTCAAGCCTGTATCAGCGGCAGGCTATTATCTACGGCGGTTGGGGTGATAACTATATTCAAGCAACGGGTTTGATTTCCACTGGTGGCGGTAACGATATCATTGACACAAGGTATTGGACCTATGGCCGTACTCATAGTACAGTAAATGGATCATCGTCGGATACCGTTTACGCTGGAGACGGGAACGACACAGTTTATATTTCGAGTGGAAGCGATTCTATTTCGGGCGGGGGCGGCTCTGACATCTTTGTCCTCTCGATGCCAAGCGGCCCCCCGTCGACCTTTGGACTCGACACCAGCCTGATCGGCACCACGACGATTACAGATTTTCAGCCTGGGATTGATTCGCTGCGCTTCGCTGGAACTACCCTGTCGCCGCAGCAGATCGCTGACCGTTTCACTGCGTCCCCGGTCAACATCCCTGGCGCTTCCTCTGTGCTAACTGCGACCTTCACAGGAGCCGACTTTGCTGATCCTTATGCCACCCGCACCAACATGGAAATACGCTTGTCTGGCTTAACCCCTGGCCAGTTGACAGCCGGCATGATCGCGATTGCCTGACGAAGAAAAGCCGCCCGGTGAGGGGCGGCCCTTGCTGGCAGAACGGCGACGGTTAGGTGACGACGACCCAGTCTTCGGCGAGCATGTCCGTTTGGCTGGCGAGCCAGCCGACCACCATCGAACCGTCGGCGGCGCGCATGTCGATGTGCGCACCAAGGCGAATGGGCTCGTCCGGGGCCTCAGCGGCACGGAAGGTGGCGGCATGGCCGACCTTGGCGAACGCCGGGGAAAACTCGCTGCCCGGCGTGTACGCGATCCACATGCCCTTGCCGTTCCAGCCAGCACGAGCGACGCGTTTACCGGCCTTCATGGCGTCGATGGCGTCGCCGAAGGTCATGCCGTCGGTCCCCGGATGATAGCCCGCCTCGAAGGCAGCAGCCGGGCTGTGCGACTGGTAGCCGTCATCGTAGACGACGAAATAGTCGCCGACGGTCGGGGTGGAGCGGGCGAAGAAGTCGGCGGCCGGCGCGAAGGTGTGCGGTTCGCCGTTCGGCAGCATGATCGTCAGGGCATGCGCGACCGGATCGGCGGCGACGATGGGGGCGGCCATCACCTGCTTGTGGCAGATGAAGACCGAGAGGGCGAGGCCCAAGGCCGCGACCAGGGCAGTGCGAACGGAGCGGGATATGATGGGGTCCGTGGTTGAGGTGGTTGCGAGTGCCCCAACCGTGCCCCCGGCCCCGCGCGCTGCCCAACGCACGGGGCGCCCCTAAGTGATCGTGGCCATGTCCATTTTTCCGACCAAGTCGTAGGGCACACCGTCGGTTGCATATGGTGGCGGTGATCGCAGCAGGATCACCGAAACCGGATCGCCCAGTCTGGCCCAGCATTTCCAGGGCGCGCAGCAGCAGGATGGGGCGGTGACCGCCGAAACCGGATCGGGTACCGGTAGTTGCGAGAAGGATATGGACAGATTGTCCACCCCCTGGCCATCACCGCGGCGCCATCGCCCCCAGGTCGGGCGCGCGCTCGGGCGTTCCCTGCCCCGGCCGCCACCAGAACCGCTGGCCGTAGTCCTTGCGGGCGCGCTCCTCCATGCGCGCGAAGAACTGCCGGTATTCGGGGTCAAGCATCGCCTGGATGTTGTCCATGATGGCCCGGTCCACGACCAGCCGGGCGTACCAGAGGTTGGCGCCCGGCAGGTTGTAGCGGATCGCGCGGGCCACCTCCGCGCCATAGTGGCTGGGCTTGCCGTCGAGCACCGCACGGTAATTCGGCACTGCCAGCCGGGCGGCTTGGTCGACCAGCCCGAACACCGGACCGGCCAGCGTGACGGACAGGCCCTGTTGGTTACGGTCCAGCCCGGCCGCGAAGAAGTCGCCGAAGATGCCGGCGCCGCCGCCCTGCATCCACGCTGCACCCCAGAACTTCGGATCATCCACCCGGCGGGGAGCCTTGCCGGTCGCCACCTGCCGGGCCTGGATGCTGAACGCGCCGGCCACCGTCAGCAGCGTGGACAGGGCGGCGAACTGCGCGACCTTCGAGGGGGTCGCGTCGATGAAGGTCCGCGCAAGGTGTGTCGTCGCCATGGTGATGGAGAACGATTTGAAAAGCATCGCCGATCTAGCGGCTTCGCCCATCATGGTTCCGCGCTTCAGGCCCGCCGTCGTGATCTGCCGCACGCGGGCGTCCGGCACCAGGATCGCGAAAGCCCGCTCCTCGACGATGGCCCCCATCAGCTTCTCGCCCAGCTTCCGATCAGACACGTTGGCCGGGTCGAAGAACCGCGCGCCATCGTGCTCGACCAGCGGTGCAGCCCGAATTGTGTCCCATTCGGCCGCGCTGATACCGTAGCGGTCCAGCATCCGGCGGAGCGGCTTGGACACATCGCCCTTGGCCTTGCCCGCGTTGTCAGCGATGAACCCCATCATCTCCATCTGGAACGACGTTTGCAGCGCCTGCGTCCAGGCGGACAGCCCCTGCGCGCGGATGATGAAGGTGGCCATGCGGCCGGTGATCCCCTGGCCGACAATCTCGTCGGCGAAGCGCTTGGACCCGATGGCCGAATCCATGACGGCGTGTGAGACGATACCCATCCGCATTGCAAAGGCCCGGTCTGCCTCCGATGCTGGGTTCAACTGCTTCATGACGGAGCCCAGCAGCTTCACCACCGGCACGCCGTTGGCCTTTGCCGCCCAGCTGACGGAGACGGTATCCGCCGGAACCGCGGAAATCAGCGCCGATCCCAGCTTGGAGGCGGTCAGCAGGTTGCGCGTGCCGCCGAAGATGCCGGCAATCAACTCCGACTCTGCGCCGCCCAGGCGACCGGACAGGAGGTCATAGGCGCGGCCGATGGCGCCGGCACTCTCGACGGCCCGCATCGGGTTGAGGCGGGAGAGGGTGCCCTTGCCGGCTTCCGCCTTGAACGCCTCTTCCTGGATCGCCCGCATGGTTGCGCCGTGCTTCGGTCCCAGCACCTCCGTCAGAGCGATGTCGCGGGCCATGCCCTCCATGTGCCCGACCATGGTGTCGTAGATGCCGCCTTGCCCGGCGCCGAACTTGTCGTTGTAGGCCAGCCAGGAATCAGCGTCCTTGAACACGAAGAACCGGCGGGCATTGTGCCGGCTGGCGGCCATGGTGCCGGGCTTCAGGCTGGCCGGAACCTCGCTGGTCATCTGGTCGAAGATGTAGCGGAGCACGTCCTCCCGGTGCGCCGCGCTGATGGCGCCCGGCTCGGACGTGATCCGGTCCTTGATGATCTTCCGGTTGTTCTGGAGGTCAGCGATTTCCTGCTCGACCCGGCGCAAGTCCTCTTCGTGCGCCTGCCAGTGGCCGGACTTGCTCTTTACCGCGGCCTCTGCGTCCGTCCTCCGCGCGCGCTGGGCGTCAAGCTGGCGCCCCAGATCAGCGCGACGGGCCTCCAGGCGCGACAGGGCGGTGTCCGCCTCACTGGACCGCACGCGGTCCCGACCGGCCTTGGCATCGCCCCGCCGGGCGGCAGTGGCGGCATCCTCGCGCGTCGGGGTCAGCGTGTCGGCTTCAACGGCGGTGCGCTCCACCTCGTTCAGGCGGCGGTCGCGGGCGTTCAACTGGTGCTCAATCGTCCGCTTCTGCTGCGCCTCAATCTCGCGCGACAACTCTCCAAGCTGCTTTTCGAGATCTCGGATCCGACGGTCGGCAGAGGCGATGGTGCCGCGGGCGCTGTCGAACTCCTTCCTGCTGGCGCCGACCCGCGCCTTCAGTTCGTCGCGCTCCTTCGTGGCCGAGGCGATGGCGTCCTCGACCGTGCGGCGCTCGCCGATCAGTTCCTGCCGCATGCTTTCCAGACGGTTCCACGTCCTGTCATCCAGCAGCGGCATGATGGTGTCGCGCCACTTCTCGTATCCGGCCTTTCCGGATGCGCTTCTCGTCGTGGATTTGGGGGAGACGCCAATCGTCCCGCTTCGATAGGTCGCCACCGGCGGCCATGAACCGATCCGCCGCATAGTCGCTCGCGTCGGTAAAGCCCTTGGCGAAGGACTTCGCCCCCGCGTCGTTCGTGCCTTCGCCGAACAACTCCTTCACGACGTTGCGCATGCCGGCGGCGTTCTGCACCAGCCCGGCCGCCTTCGAGCGAAAGGCGTTCAGCCCAGCCTCTGCCTTCCGCATGATCTGCCCGAGCACTACCTCTTTCGCCGTCTCGACGTTGGCATGTGTGGCCTTGCCGCGCATGTCGCGCACCAGCAGTGCCATCCCGCCGGCAATGATGCCGTCGGGGTGCGCCTTCGCGTCGTCCAGCGCGCGGGTCTGCGCCAGGATTTGCAGGGCGGTCCGGCGCTTGTTCGCCTGGGCAGCCTCCTGAAGGATGCGCACCGCCTCCGCAGCGGCGGCCATGCCGGCAAGGTCGGGCGCCATCTTCGCCCGATAGTCCTTCTCCAGGTCGGTTGCCAGGGCCTCCAGCATGTCGGCCTTCTCCTTCGAGAAGACGCCGGCAGCCACGCGGGCATTCAGGCAGTCGCGCAAACGGGTCTGTGCCATGGTTCCACCTCACTCCGCCGCCATGCCGAACACGCATGCGGCCATTTGCTCGACTTCCGCGATGTCGCGGTCGGCCTCTTCCATCAGATCCGTGGCGGTGCGCTTAAGCGGCACCACGCGGCCGGTCTCCGGGTCCACCGTCTCACCGACAGAGATTTCCGGATCGCGGGCGGCCATGACACGATCCAGGTCATGGAAGAGCGCATCCTGCGCCTCCTTCGATGCCACCACCTGTTCCGCCGGCCGGGCTACATCGTTGGCTGGCCGGGCAACGTCGGCGGCCAACCGCTCGCCCGACAGGATTTGATCTGCCGTCAGCGGCTCCCCGAACAGGCGCGGACCGGCGGTGTTCTTCGACGCCTCGGCCAGATAGCCGTCCAGCATCTCCGCCACGCGGGCGCGGCCAGCCGGCTTGGACAGCCCCTCGCCCCGGAACATGCCAGCCAGCAGCATCCGCGCGGTGGGGGACAGATCGTCGCCGAACAGGCCCATCTGCTGGGCAAGCTCGGCAACCGCCCGGCCGCTGGCCCGCGCCTCCGCGACCATGCGGACAGCGGCCAACAGGTCGCGGGTCACGTCCATCCCCACTTCCACCTCGCCCCGCGCCACAGCAGCCCGCAGACGCGCCCACGGCCCGGCCACATCGAGGAGGGCGCCGCCGATGGCCCGGATGTCGCTGTCCGCGTCCTCGACGATCCGGCCGATGATGGCGGCATCGCCATAGGCCCGGCCTAGCAGCGCGCCCTCCAGCCGCTTCTTCCCTTCAAGGTTCAGCGCTCCGGCGGCGTCCACCAGGGAACCGCGTTCGCTGGCGGGCAGGGCGTCGAGGAAGGACCGAACGAAGGGCCGATTCCCCGCCGCTGTGACGTCGCCGCTGGTCAGCCGGCCCAGCGCGTCGTCGGTCAGCCGGCGGGCATCGGCAAGGGCAAGCTCGGTCGGCGACATGCGGGCAGCGGTGGAGGCGTTCGCGTCGCGCGCCAGGGCGGCCCGGCCGGCGGGGTCCAGTTCCGTCTTGCGGACAGCGACCAGCACCGGGTTCCGCATCTCTGCGGCGGCCGGGTCCTGCGTCGCCACCCACTGCCGGTACCGGTCGGCGCTTTCGCCCCCGGCCTCATAGGCCCGGCGGATCGCGGACACGCGCCCGTTGCCGCTCTCCACCACGCTATCAGGCCCGATGATCGGCGCGCCCGTGGCGGCGTCAGGCGACCGGCCAAGGCGCTCGGGCTGCAGGTTGGACGCGATGTCGGCAATCTGCGTCTGCGAGGCAAGGCGCGTCCGGTCGCGCGGCTGCAGTTCGGCGGGGAAGGCGGGGTTCACCGATCCGTCAGCGCCGTGTCTGCTGATCAGGCTGTCCGTCTCCACCGCCCGGTATTCCACGTCGATGGCTTGGCCGGATGGGGTGTAGACGCGCGACGGGCCCGCTGCGTCGTTCGCCGGTCGGGCGGGGGCGGTCAGGCTGTCTGGAGCCGCAGCCCGCGCTTCAGGCCGAAAGTCTGCGATGGCGCTCTTATCGATGACCACATATTCAGTCCGGCCACGCGGGTCTTTTCCGATCACAAGGCCGACGCCATCAGCCCTCCATTGATTGATCTGGCCTTCGGAGAGCCGCGTTATATCACCTTCCTTGTGGAGGAATCGGGTTCCGGGCGCCACGACAACGTCATAGACGGTCCCATCGGATCCAGACATATTCGCGTACCCGCGGGCCTGCTCTGCATCAGCAACGGATGTGGCGTAGAACCCGCCATACACACGCCCCTTCTTACCCTGCTTCTGACCGGTGCGGATGATCGCAATGTCGTTCAGCGACAAGTCAGCGCGTGGCGACCCGTGCTTAAGTAGAAGCCCACCATCCGCACGTCGGGTCGTGTCCCGCGACGTGGTGTAGGAGGGGCTGTGGGGAACCGGCCCGCCGCAGCGTCCCCAAAGCTGGCGGAGACGGGCCGGTTGTCCACAGCGGGGCGGCCATCGTGGTTCTTCGGTAGAGTCTGGTCACCACAACACAATCTCGACCGAGGGTGACCACGATGACCGACGAGATGATGGCGCTTCGCACGATGCTTGAGAGCCTGTACGTCCCCGGCCTCCCAACTGTTGTCTGGCGAATAGTTGGGAGG
>JAEZFE010000130.1 GCA_023437865.1 Pseudomonadota bacterium
GTATTGCCCGACGATCATGTCGTCGATGAAATGGGTCATCAGCAGAACGGCTTCGCGAGTCCCAGCCATGGGTCCAACCCCTCTCGTTCTTCCTAGGCCTGGCATAGGTGGGCGCACGAGGGGGAGAGCGCCACGATAACGGATGGGTTTCGCCGGGAGGGGTAGGCCTCTCCCTTCGCGATGCGGCGGGCAAATAGGCAAAGAAAAAGGGGCTCCTTTCGGAGCCCCTTTCCCTGGGAAGCCGCGGAAGACCTTACGACCAGTGATCGGCAGTCTTGAGCAGGGCGGCGGCGTCCACGTTCTCGACCACCGCGACCTTGACGGCCTCGGCACCCGGGGCCTTGGCGATCACCTCGGCGTTGGCGCCGTTCTGGATCACCTGCAGGGTGTGGGCCTGCAAGGCCTCGGAGGCGTTGGAGGCACCCACCGACTTGACCACGTTGTGCACGTCCAGGATGTCGGTGCCCAGCTTGAAGTCCTTGATGGTGTCGGTGCCGGCACCGGCCATTTTGAGCACGAACTTGTCGGCTCCGTCGCCGCCGACCAGGACGTCATTGCCCTTGGCGCCGAACAGCACGTCGTTGCCGCCCATGCCCTTGAGCACGTTGTTGCCGTTGTTGCCGACCATGACGTTGCCGTAGGCGGAACCGGTGCCGTTGATGTTGCCGGTGCCGGTCAGGGTCAGGTTCTCGGTGTAGGTGCCGAGCTGATAGGACAAGCTGGACTGCACGGTGTCCACGCCCTGGCCGGAGAGCTCGACCACCTTGTCGCCGGCATCGGTGACGACATAGGTGTCGTTGCCGGCGCCGCCCTTCATGGTGTCCACGCCCGAGCCGCCATCCAGATGGTCGTTGCCCTTGCCGCCGATCAGCAGGTCCGAACCGGCCATGCCGTACAGCTTGGCGCCCTGGTCGTGGGCGGTCAGGATGTTGGCAAGCTCGTTGCCGATGCCGACGGCGCCGGCCTTGGCGGTGTCGCCGATGGTCAGGTTCTCGACATTGGCCGAGAGCTTGTAGCTGTCGGCGTAGGACAGCACCTTGTCGTTGCCCTGGCCGGCGGTCTCGATCACCTTGTCGTTGGCATCGCCGGCGATGTAGGTGTCATCGCCCTTGCCGCCAGCCATGCCGGCCACGTCGGCCTTGCCAGACACGCCGGCCAACTGGTCGTTGCCGTCGGTGCCCTTCAGCATGACGTTCGGGTCGGTCGCCTTGAACCACTTGGTCGGGGCGCCGGTCTCGTGCCACGGATCGGCGGCGGGAGTCGGAGCCGGCTCGCTGGTGGTGGGCGGCGGCGTGGTGGTGGTGTCGGTCGGCACCTGGGTGCTGGTGCCCGCACCGTCGATGGTCAGGCCGGAGGCATCCAGCTTGAAGTTGGCGCCGGTATTGGCGGTGGAGGCGAAGTCCTTGGCCGGCTCGCCGACGGTGATGGCGCCCTTGTACGGCATCTTCGGCCAAGTGATCTGGTTGCCGACGCGCACCGCGCTCATGTCGCCCATGCCCGCCTTCGGCCACACGCTGGAATTCTCGGCCTGCTGGCCGGCGCGCTCGCTGGCGTAGACGTTCTTCAGGGTGACCGGGTAGGGCGTCTGGTTGGCGCCGTCCACGAACCAGTATTGGTAGGTGTTGCCCGAGCCGCCGTTGTAGCTGATGTTGACGTTCTCGAAATCAGCCGACTTGTGGCTCGGCGAATATTGCGGGGCGATAAAGAAGCCCTGGTAGTTGGTGTCGCCGGTCACGTTGTAGAAACGCATGTCACCGACCGACCCGTGGGTCTGGAAGATGTCGGCATGAACGCCGCCCTTCGAACCGTGCATGTTCTCGATCACGGTGTTCTGCACGGTGATGGTGGGCTGCTTGCCCGAAGCGCCACCGACGGCGATGCCATCCTGCGAGGCATTCTTGCTGTCGATGTGCACGCCCTCGATATGGGCGGAACCGTGCAGGTTCAGAAGGTGGATAGTGGCGCTCTTGGTATCGCCGACGGGGGCGAACTCGCCGCCCAGGACCACGATGTTGCGGCCCCCATCAGTCTGCAGCTTGCCGGTGCGGGGGGTGTCCGAGCCAATGAAGATCACGTCCTGATCGGCCGAGAACTTCCAATTGGTCTGCCCGCCGGTCTTCGACAGGTCGATGATGGTGGGGTTCTCCAGATTCGGGAACGCCCACTTCATGTCCGTGTTGGTGGCCGCAGAAGAAAGAGGGTTGATAGCCATAAATAATCCTCGGTGTTCTGTTGCTGTTGGATAGACAACATGAGCAAACATTTCACCCTGTGCCTGGGAATGATTATGTCCGCAGGCGGTTAACAAGGTGTGAACACCGATAATAATGCTGATCATCATTCGAGGTATTACTTCCTTGGTACAAGTAACACTTCGTGGGTAGTCCAAGTATTGTTTTTCGCATTCGAACGGCAAAAAGGCCCGCCATGGATGGCGGGCCTCTTGTCGTCGGGGCGTTGCGCGATCTTAGCTCTCGCGGAAGGCGCGCGCGAAGCTGTCCGTAAGGGGCTTGAGGAAGTACTGAAGGGGAGTGCGCGCACCGCCTTCCAGCATGACCTCCACCGGCATGCCGGCCTTGAGTGCGCGGGGCAGGCGGGCAGCCTGGGTCTCGGGCACCTCGACGCGGGCGGTGTAGTAGGACTGGTTGGTGCGTTCGTCGGTGGTGGCGTCGGCGGAGACCACCTCGACCTCGCCGCCGATGATGGGCGTGGTGCGCGAGCCGAAGGCCGAGAAACGCAGCTCGGCGCCCTGGCCGGCATGGACACGGTCGATGTCGCGCGCATTGACGCGGGCCTCGACGATCAGGCGGTCGTTCTCGGGGACCAGTTCCATCAATTCACCGCCGGGCGGCACCACGGCGCCGGCGCCGGCCACCTTCAGGTTCTGGACCACGCCGGGCACCGGGGCGACCACCTGCAGGCGCTCGACCGCGTCGCGGGCGGCCACCAGCTTCTGGCCGATCTCGTTGATCTCGGTCTCGACCTTGGTCAGGTCGGCGGTGACCTCCTCGCGGAAGGTCTGCTCGGCCTGGAGGATCTTGAGCTTGGTCTCGCCGATCTCCTTGTCGGTCTGGCTGGCGCCGGCGCCGTTGCTCATCATCTCGCCCTGCATCTCGGCCAGCTCACGCTCCTGGGCGCGCAGCTTGTTGACCGGGAAGAAGCCCTTGGCGGCCAAGCCGCGCAGCCCCTCGATCTCCTTTTGCAGCAGCGCGATCTGCTCGCGCTTGGACTGCTCCAATACGCTGCGTCCCTGGTGCTGCGACTGCAATTGCTCGATTTGGGCCTCGTAGATGCCGGTCTGACCGTCGAGCGACTTCTTGCGCTGGGCGAAGCGGTCCTGCTCGCGGGCCACGATGTCGGCCAGCTTGGGCTCGGTGCGGCGGGCCTCCAGGTCGGCGGGGAAGGCGATGGCGGCGCGGCCGTCGCGCTCGGCAATCAGGCGGGCCTGCTCGGCCATCTTGGCGTCCAACTGGCTCTTGAGCGTGCCCATCTGGGACTGGGCGGTGGCGTCCTGGAGGGTCGCCAGCACGGTGCCGGCGGCAACCTTGTCGCCTTCCTTGACCATCATCTGGGCGACGATGCCGCCCTCGCGATGCTGAACCATCTTGCGCTTGCTCTCGACGGTGACGGTGCCGGCGGTGACCACGGCGCTGTCGAGCGGGGCGAAGCCGGCCCAGGTGCTGAAGCCGCCCAGCGCGATGCCGATGACGGACAGGCCGATGGTCATGGGCTTACGGAAGTTGGTGTCGGCGACGGGCAGGTCGATGACGGGGCCGGTGGCGGGCATGGCCATGGTGGGCTTGGTGATGGCGGTCATGTCTGTATCTCCGGCTGGCTTCAGGCGTTGACGGCGGCGGCCGGGACGGCCTTGGGCTGCTGGGGCTGGGTGGCGACGACGTGCGGGCGGGCCAGGCGGGCGAGGACTTCCTCGCGGGTGCCGAACAGCTCGATCTCGCCGTTGTTGAGGACCAGGATCTTGTCGACGGTGCCGAGGATGGAGAGGCGGTGGGTGACCACCACGGTGGTGGCGCCGCGCTGCTTGCAGCCCAGGACCGCTTCCACCAGGGCCTGCTCGCCGGCGGTGTCGAGGTTGGAATTAGGCTCGTCGAGGACGACGAAGGCCGGATCGTCGTAGAGGGCGCGGGCGAGGGCGACGCGCTGGCGCTGGCCACCCGACAGGGTGCGGCCGGATTCGCCGATGCGGGTGTCGTAGCCGTCGGGAAGGGCCAGGATCATCTCGTGCACGCCGGCCTTGGTGGCGGCGTCGACGACCTTGGCGGCGTCCAGGTCACCGAAGCGGGCGATGTTCTCGGCCACGGTGCCGTCGAACAGCTCGACGTCCTGGGGCAGGTAGCCCATGGCCGGGCCCACCTGATCGCGGGGCAGGGTGGAAAGATCGGCGCCGTCGAGGCGGACCACCCCGGCCCCCCCCGGCCACACGCCGACCATGGCGCGGGCCAGGGTGGACTTGCCGGCGGCCGAGGCGCCGACGATGCCCAGGACCTCACCGGCCTCCAGGCCGAACGAGATGCCCTTGATGATGGCCTGCTTGCTGGCCGGCGGCACCACGAAGACGCGCTCCAGGCTGACGGCGCCCTTGGGACGGGGCAGGGCCATGCGCTCGGGGGTCTTGGCGCCGGCTTCCAGCACCTCGTTCAGGCGGGCATAGGCACCACGGGCCCCGACGAAGCTCTTCCAATGACCCACGGCCATCTCGATGGGAGCCAGGGCGCGGCCCATGATGATCGAGGCGGCGACGATGGAACCGCCGGTGATGGCGTCGTCGAGAGCCAGCCAAGCGCCGACGCCGAGGATGGCCGATTGCAGGAACAGGCGGACGAACTTGGAGGTGGCCAGCAGCATGCCGGCGCGGTCGGCGGCCTGGGACTGCAGGGCCAACGCGGTCTGGTGACGCATCTCCCAGCGCTTGGCGATGCCCGGCATCATGCCCATGGCGTGCAGCACCTCGGCATTGCGCAGGGACGCGTCGGCGAAGGTCGAAGCCTGGACGGCGAGGGCGTTCGATTCCTTGAGCGCCTTGCGGGTGCTCATCTCGTTGACCACGGCCAGCGAACCGATGAGGAGGCCGCCCACCAGGGTGACGACGCCGAGCAACGGATGGAGCAGGAAGGTCACGACGATGAACAGCGGCGCCCACGGGGCATCGCAGAACACCAGCAGCGCCGGGCCGGTGGCGAAGTCGCGCACGCTGTCGAGGTCACGCAGAACCTGGCTCGATGCGGTGCCGGGCTGCTTGACCGCCTGGTCGAACAGGGCGGTGAAGGTGCGGCGCGCCAGGATCTTGTCGATGGTGGCGCCGGCACGCACCAGAACGCGGGACCGCAGCGCCTCCATGGAGCCGAGGATCGCCAGCAGGAAGGCGGCGATCACCGTCAGCATCACCAGGGTGGAAGAGCTGCGCGACGACAGCACGCGGTCATAGACCTGCAGCATGTAGAGCGGCGAGACGAACAGCAGCACGTTGGCCACGAAGCTGAACAGGGCGGTCGCCGCGACGGCGCCCTTGCAGGAGGCGAGTGCTGCCCGGATCGGGCTGGTCGGGGTCTGGTCTTGGGAGGCCATGGAGCGACCGTTCCTTTCGCTGTGGATGCGTTGAGGAGCCGGAAGCTGGACTGGGCCTATTAAGAAAGTGTTACCACCATGGTGGTGACACCTTACCGCCACAAAGAGATAGAACCAACCGAGGTAGTATCACTGAGGGGGAGGGTGCTGCCGCCGAAGCGGGAGTGAGGATGGTGTAATGCCGCCGGACTTAAGGGGGACTTAAGCGTGGCAGCATTTTTACCGCGATGCCGCATG
>JAEZFE010000180.1 GCA_023437865.1 Pseudomonadota bacterium
CCACCAGGGCGACCGTGCAGCCGGTCACCTTCTCGGCGGTGCCGGTGATCTGGGCGCCGTCCTGCCAGCCGAAATCGGCATTCGCGCCACCCTTGCGGTCCAGCGTCCAGGCGATCCCCTCACCCGCACGGGTGAATTCCCAGCGCGCCTGCGGCGCCACCCAGCGGCCCAGCAGCCATTCGCCGTTATTGGCCAGGGTCGTGTTGCAGGTCGCCTCGGGCAGCGGCTCGGGCGGGGCAATCTTGGGAAACTGGGGCAATTCCTGGGCGGCGGCCGGCGCGGCGGCGAGCATCAGGGCGAGGATCAGGGCGTTCCGCATAAGGGCGCTCACTTCTTGGCGGCGGGTACATAGCCCCGGTCGGTCATGCACAGATTGGCGTAGCCCTGGACCTGCTTCTTGGCCTGGGCACGGTCGAAATCCCTGAACGGGCTGGACGAATCGTCCTCGCGGTAGCCCACCTGGGCCTCGGCCCAGCGGCGGCAGGCCGACCAGTCGCGTCCCCATTGCTCCTTGGGCACGGCGGGGTTCTGCCATGGCACGGACGAGGCGCAGGCCGGCAGCAGCAGCACCAGACCCAAGACGAGCAAACGAACGGACAAGGCTTTCCTCCGGGATGGGGCGCCATTCCGCCATAGCCGGGGGCATGTTGCAACACCGTGGAATCAACCTGAGTCGGGGCGGGGTCGGGTTGTGGGGAATCCTCAGCCTGCTATACTGCAGCGCACACATAACCAGAGGAGCCTGGAATGAGCGGCGAATCCCTGAACGGTTACTACTTCGAGGAACTCTCGGTCGGCCAGTCGGCCGTGTTCGGCAAGACCGTGACCGAGGCCGACATCGCGGCCTTCGCCGGCGTCTCGGGCGACACCAACCCGGTGCACCTGAACGAGGAATACGCCAAGAACACCATGTTCAAGGGCCGCATCGCCCACGGCATGCTGTCGGCGGCGTTCATCTCGACCGTGTTCGGCACCAAACTGCCCGGCCCAGGCTGCATCTACGTCTCGCAGCTTCTGAAGTTCAAGGCCCCGGTGAAGATCGGCGACACCGTGATGGCCCGCGTCGAAGTGACGGCGCTGGTGCCGGAAAAGAAGTTCGCCACCTTCAAGACCACCTGCAGCGTCGGCGACAAGGTGGTGCTGGACGGCGAAGCCACCCTGATGGTGCCCACCAAGGGCTGATGGTCCGAAGGGCGCTTCTCCGCGGGAGGGCGCCCTTCCTATTTGCGGGTCCTGCGCCGCACCAGCCGGTGGAGCACGAACAGCGCCACGGCGATGCCCAAGCCGGCGAAGATGCGGTGTTCCCAGTGCTTGAGTTCGCCCAGCACGCCCTCGATGGCGTCGCCGAACAGATAGCCTACCGCCCCCACCACCACGGCCCAGACCGCAGCCGAGATCAGGTTCAGCACCCCGAACCGCCAGGTCGACACCGAACTGAGGCCGATGGCGACCGGGCTGACCGCGCGCAGGCCGTAGAGGAAGCGGAAGCTGAGGATGAACCCATCGCCCCAGCGGTCGAGCAGGCGCCCGACTTTCTCCGCCGCAGCGGCGGAACCGGGGCGTTTCGCCATCCAGCGCTTGCCGTAGCGGCGCCCCACCCAGAACCACACCTGATCGCCGGCGAACGAGCCGGCGAAGGCGCACAGCATCACCAGATCCAGCCGCAGCAGCCCCTGATGCGCGGCGAAGCCGGCCAGCACCGGCACCGTCTCGCCTTCGAAGAAGGTGCCGGCCAGGACCGCCCAATAGCCGTACTGGGCGACCAGTTGTTCCATGTCAGCGCCGGCACACCGCGACCGCCTCGAGATGGGCGGAATACGGGAATTGGTCGATGGGCGTCACGGCCTGGACCGTATAACCACCGTCCACCAATATCTTGAGGTCGCGTGCCAGCGTGGCCGGATTGCACGACACCGCCACCACAATGCCGGGCCCGCCTTCGGCGAGCATTTCCGCCTGGGCCGAGGCGCCGGCGCGCGGCGGGTCGAACACCACGGCCTGCACCTTCTTGAGCTCGTGCGCCAGAAGCGGCCGGCGGGCCAGGTCGCGCACCTCGGCGGTCACCTTCAGGCCGGGATGGGCGTTGGCGGCGGCCTCCAGGGCGCGGATGGGGGCTTCCTCGCCCTCCGCCGCCAGCACCGTGCGGCCCTGAGCCGCCAGCGGGAAGGTAAAGCTGCCGCAGCCCGAATAGAGGTCGGCCACCACCTGCGCCGGGCCGATGCCGGCCAGCACCACCTCGGCGATGGCCAACTCGCCGCCCTTGGTGGGCTGGAGGAAGCCGCCGGGCGACGGCTCCACGGCGATGCCGCCGAAGCGCACGAGTGCGGGGCGGCGCCGCGCGATGGGATCGAGGAAGCCGGCACCGGGACGGCGCCAGCTCAGCCGCGCCAGATCGTTGGCATCGGCGAAGGCGGCCAGGCGCTCACGGTCGAACAAATCGAGGCGGGCATCGGCCTCCACCAGCACATCAAGGCCGGTCTCGGTCAGGGTGACGATCACGTCGCCCTCCTCGCCGACCGCCACTACGTCCACCAGCATGCGGCGCAGGGCGGGCAGGATGGCGGCCAGCGCTGGCTCCAGCAGCAGGCATTGCTGGATGTCGATGACGGAATGGGTGGCGCGCGCGTTGAAGCCCAGGCTCACCTCGCCCTTGCGGCGGCGCGCGAAGGCGAAGGCAGCGCGGCGGCGGCTGCCCGGCGGCACCCGCACCAGATCGCCTACCGGCACATTCAGTCCGGCGCGGCTGAGCTGGGTCACCAGCAGGTTGCGCTTCCACGCTGCATAGGCGGCCTCGTCCACATGCTGCAGCGCGCAGCCGCCACAGCTTTTGAAATGGGGACAGCCCGGCTCGGCCCGGCCTTCGCCCGCCACCAGCACCTCGACCAGCGCGGCCGCCAGGCCTTCGCCCCGCCGGCCCTCGATCCGGGCCACCACCTTGTCGCCGGGCATTGTGAACGGCACGAACACCAATTCGCCACCCAGGCGGGCGAGACCGTCGCCGCGGGCCCCGATCTCCTCGATCTCGACTTCGACCGTGCGCGGCGGCGGCGCGTTGCGGGACTTGGAGCGGGCGGGCGAATGGGGGCGTTTGATGCGGGCTTTCATGGGCCCTCTCTATACATCAACGGCGCGGGGAGGGAACCTCCGCTTTGGCGAGATCGGCCATGAAGCGCGCCAGTATGTCCGAGGTCGCACGCCCCAGCGCCGCCACCGCCGCCTCCGGCCCCTGCCCTTGCACGGCAGGCTCGGCGGCGTAGGTCTGCATCAGCACCAGCGCGCCGTCCCGCGCCGAGATCACCGAGAGCTGCAGCCGCATCTGCACCTTGCCGGTGGCGGGCAGGTATTCGAAGCGCGACAACCGCCCGCGCAAGGCCCAATCCGGCGGCACCCGCAGGTCCGGCGTCACCACCTGCCCGGCGGCATTGGCGGCGTGCAGGTACTCGCTCAGGCTCTGCTGGATCACGGTGGCCGGCGCGTCGCTCCATAGATCATAGGCGTAGCGGGCCAGCGCACCGTCCTTGTCCTGGTAGACCAGGGCGCGCTCGGCCAAGGCCCCATCAAGGTCGGGCCGGTTGACCTCCAGCACGCCGGGCAGCACCGGCTTGTCCAGCGGATGCGCGGGCGCCGCCACCTGAAGCCGGTAGAAATTGTCCCGAGGCGGCGCCGGCTGCGCGCAGGCAGCCAATGCGGCGAGCACCAGAATAGAAAAGGCCTTTCTCACCACCCACTCCCCAGAATCGTTTGCCGCCTAAGGCAACTTCCAGAATGCACCCTTTTGGTCAATCACCGCCGCCCCGGCGCCTCCTCGCGCGGTTTGTTGCCGCCGATGATGACGCTGGGATTTTCCCGCAGCTGGCGGCTGAATTCGTTGAAATTCCGCGAGGTGCCCTCAAGGTTGTAGGTCACCGAGTCGATGTTGCGGGCCACGCTTTGCAGCGTGTAGCGCAGGTCCTTGAGAGAGGCTTCCATGGCGGGGCCGTTCTTGGCGACCACCTTGTCGAGCGCCACCAGCAGATCATCCACCTTCTTGCGGCTGTCCTGCAGGCCGGCGGTCAGTTCGGCGACGTTGGCCAGGGTCTGCGACACACGGGCGGCGTTCTGGTCGGTGACCACCTGGGTCGCCAGAGTGCCGGTCATCCTCTGCACATCGGCGGTGATGCGCGGGCTCTTCTGGGCGAGATCCGTGGTCAGCGCCACCAGATTCGCCATCAGGTCGGGGGCCTGGGCCTGAAGGATGTCGCCCAGCGAGTTGACCCGCTGGTTGATGTTGGTGAGCAGCGGCAGCAGGCCCTGCTGGTTCAGCACCGCCACCTGGCCGGCCATGTCGTTCATGACGGCGAAGATATTGGCTGCGGGACCGCCGGGGATTTGCGAGCCAGGAGACAGCATCTTCTCGGACATGCCACCCTTGATGTCGACGGTGACAGCGGCAAGGATGCCCGAAGCCGCGACACGGGCCACCGAGCCCTCAGGGATGGGCCAATTTTCGCGAACGCTCATGACCACGCGGAAGCTGGTCTTGCCGTCGGCGCGCAGCGGCACGATCTCCTCGACCTGGCCGACCACGAAGCCTTCATAGGTCACCTTGGTGCCGTACTTCACCGCCGCCACGTTGTTGAGGTGGGTGATGTAGGTGTCGGTCGCCCCGGTGCGGCCGGTGAGCAGGGCGATGACGCCCAGCAACGCTACCAGCATGGTGAGCACGAACGCGCCCACGACCACGTAATTGGTGCGCACGTCCTTCATAGCCGTGTCCTCATGGGCTCTTCGTCCTCGTCCTCATCCTTCAGGCCCAAGAGGCGGCGCAGATACGCGTCGGGATCGACCTCGGCCTCCTCGGTACGGCGGTTGAGCAGGTTCTGGATCCGCTGGTTGGTGGAGGCGCGGATAGCGTCGACGGTATCGAGCGCCAACACCTCGCCCTTGTCGAGCACGCAGATGCGGTCGGCGATCTTGAAGGCCGAATCGAGGTCATGGGTGACGACCACGATGCTCATGCCCATGGCGTCACGCAGGCGCAGGATTAGATCGTCGATGCTGGACGCCACCACCGGGTCGAGCCCGGCGGAGGGCTCGTCGCAGAACAGCAGCTTGGGGTCCATGACGATGGCGCGGGCAAGGGCCGCGCGCTTGATCATGCCGCCCGACAGTTCGGACGGCATCAGGTCCTCGAACCCGGCCAGGCTCACCACCTCCAGCTTCAGCCGGGTGACGATGCCGATGGTGGTCTCGTCCAGCTTGGTGTGCTCGCGCAGCGGCAGGGCGATATTGTCGCCGACGCTCATGGAGGAGAACAGCGCGCCCGATTGGAACGCCACCCCCATTTTGGTGCACAGCGCCTGCTTCTCCAGCGGGCTGATGGTGTTGATGTCCTGGCCCAGCAGGCGGATGGCGCCCGCACTGGGGCGCAGCAGGCCGAGCAGATGGTTGAGCAGGGTGGTCTTGCCCGACCCCGACCCGCCCATGATCACCATGATCTCGCCCTCGCGCACGTCGAGCGACACTTTCTTCAGGATGTGGCGGTGTCCGTAATGGGTGTCGAGGTCGCGCACCTCGATAGAGAACGGGCCGGTCACCGGGTCACCATGAAGGCAAAGATCATGTCGGTGATGACAATGGCCGAGATGGCGTGCACCACCGAACGGGTGGTCATGCGGCCCACGCCCTCGGCGCCGCCCGACACCGAGGCGCCGTTGACCACGCCGACGATGGTGATCAGCGCCGCGAAGATGGCGCTCTTGCCCAGGCCATGCATGAAATCGTTAAGGCGCAGGATGGTCATCACCTCGTCGGCATAGGCGGCCAGCGACACCTGTAACTGGGCCGAAACATAAAGGCCGGCGGCGAACAGGCTGACCAGATCGGCCCATAGGGTCAGCAGCGGCATCATCACCGCCATGGCGACCAGAGGCGGCACCACCAGGAAGCGGACCGGGGAGATGCCCATGACGGTCAGCGCGTCGATCTCCTGGTTGATGCGCATGGTGCCCAGCTTGGCGGCCAGCGCCGACCCCGAGCGGCCGGCCACCAGGATGCCGGTGATCAGGGGCGAGAACTCACGCACGGTGGAGAGCGAAATGCCCAGCGTGACGCGGCTTTCGGCACCGAAGGTGCGCAAGGTGTAGATGCCCTGGATCGCCAGCATCAGGCCGATGGTGGCGGCCAGCACGGTGATGATGGGCAGCGCGGCGATGCCGATCTCGGTGGCCTGCAAGATGATGGGCGTCAGCTTCACCGGCTGGCGCCGCGCCCGGCCCATGACCAGCCACCACAGCGCCTGGGCGAACAGCGACGCGGCGAACCCGAACTCCGCCACCGCGCGCATGGTGGCGCGGCCGACGCGGTCGAGCAGGTGGGCGATGCGGAGGGCGGCAGCTTCGATCATGGAACTCAGGTGGCCAGGGCGGCTTCCAGCGAATCGGCCAGCGTGAACACCTTGTCCAGCCGGGCAAGCTGGAGCACGCGCAGCGCCGGCTGGCTGACCGCCACCAGCACGAAGCGGGTGGCGTTGCGCCGGGCCATCTGATAGGCCTCAACCAGACTGGCGATGCCCGAACTGTCGATGTAATCGACGGCTTCCATGTTCACCAGCACGTCGCGCCGGTCGAACATCAGTTCCATCAACTGCTTGCGGACAGAGGGTGAGTGCTGGAGGTCCACCTCGCCGGCCAGCGAAACCACCACCGTGCCGTCTATCTCATGGGTTTGCAGGTTCATCTCTCACCCGATCCGCTTGACCATCTGCAACAAATTGCCGGCCCCCTCGGGCGGCGGCAGAAACGATACCTCATCCATCACCGAACGGATGAAATGGGTGCCCAATCCCCCCGGCCGCACGTCATCGAGCGCACGCGGGCAGATCTTGGCGATATCCACCGGCGGGGCATAATCGATCAGGCGCACCACCAAGCGATGGTCATCGCGGGCGACCTGGACCACGATGTCGCCGCCGGCGCCGCCATAGGCATGGCGGATAATGTTCTGGCAGGCCTCATCCACCGCCAGCACCACATCGCCCACCATGTCCTTGGGACAGCCGAGCCCGCCGGCAGTCTCGGCCACCGCGCGGCGGATCTCGCACAGGCGGTCTGGCCGCGCCGGGAACAGGCGGTCCAGCATCATCGCCGCTCCTCCACCACCAGCATGGTCAGATCGTCGCGCAGCGACAACCCGTCCTTGGCGACGTCGGCCACCACCGCCTCTAACCGCTCGGGCGCGGCCAGCCCCTGGTGGCGCGCCAGCAATGCCTCGATCCCGGCGGTTCCCAGCATGCGGCCGTCCTCGTCCCGCGCCTCACTCAGCCCATCGGTGAACAGATAGAGCGCGCCCCCGCCCAGTTCGACCACACTCTCGGGACAGCCATCGAGAAACAGGGTGTGGTCGATGCCCAAGGGAGGCATGCCGCCATCGACGCGCAGCAGCCGGGCGCCACAGCACAACAGCGGCGGCTCGTGGCCGGCATTGGCCAGCACCACCCGGCCCGAGACGCGGTCGAGGATGCCGGCCACCATAGTGACGAACATGCCGGCTGAAACGGTCTCGGCCAACTCGGCATCGATGGCCGCCAGCAGCTCGCCCGGGCCGCTCAGGCGTTTGGCAAGACAGCGGAACAGGCTGGCGGTCTTGGCCGCCAGCAGCGCGGCGTTCATGCCCTTGCCCGACACGTCGGCGATGGCGAAGGCCAGCCGGTTGCCCGGCAGCTCCACCACGTCGAAGAAGTCGCCCGACACTCCGCGCGCCGGAAGATTGACGCCGTGAATGGGAAAGGCCCCGTCGCGCGGCGCCGGCAGCATGGCGCGCTGGATATCGGCGGCCAGCATCAATTCGCGCCGGAACGCCTCCTGCTCGGCCATGGCGGCGGCTTGGCGGGCATTGATCAGCGCCAGCGCGGCGGAAGTGGCCAGCGCCTGGAGGATGCGGCGGTCACCGTCGCCGAACGGCACGCCGCCTTTCTTGTTAAACAATTCGATAGCGCCCAGCCTCTCCTCGCGTACCGACATGGGCGCGCACAGGATCGAGCGGGTAACGAAGCCGGTGGCCTTGTCCACCATGTGGGCGAAATCAGGATCGGCGGCGGTATCCTTGACCAGCTGGGGCCGGTTGCGGTTGACCGAGCGCCACACGATGCCCTTGCCCTTGGGCAGGCGCAGGCCAGTCACGTCGGTGGGCCCCCAGCAGGCGCGGCACACCAGTTCGGTCCCGTCCATCAGAAACAGCGACGCCGCCTCGGCCCCCATGCGGGTGGCGATGTGCTCCAGACCCAGACGCAGGCTTTCCTCGATATCGCGCGAACGGGCAAAGTCGGCCGTCATCTCGGCGATGAGGTCGAGGTCGTCCGCCAGCCCGGCGGGCAGGATATCGGATGCTGCGCTGCGCATGGCGGAATGATGCCCTGTTCGGCCAGGGGCGTAAAACGGATTCCCCGGGTGAATTTTTTGTTGCGGTGCGGCATGCGCGTTGACGGCGAGCCCCGGCCAAGCCCAAAAACTGACTGGCCGGCGCGACGTGCGCCTTGGGGAGAGCCCGGATGTACGACCACGCTATTGCCGTCCGCTCCGACGCGCCATTCCATCATGCGTCCCAGCGCCGCATCGCCCTGCCCGCCCGCAATCCCCAGCAGCCGCTCGACGAGCAATGGGCCAAGATTCTCGACACCCTGGACTTGGCGTTCCAGCCTATCGTCAACATCCATACCGGCGCCTGCTACGGCTACGAAGCGCTGGTGCGCAACCATGAGGAGGCGGGCTTCGCCTCGATCCAGGACGTGTTCGACGGCAGCCAGGCCCTGGGCATGCTGGCCGAGGTCGAGATGGCGTTGCGCGAGAAGGCGGCGGCCAAGTTCGTCCAGCTCGACAATTGGCGTCAGGCCAAGCTGTTCGTGAACCTGGACAACCGTGCCATCGCCGCTCATAGCGAACTGACCGACCTGACCTCGGTGATGCTGGAACGCTATGGCATCGAGGAAAGCCAGATCGTCTTCGAGGTGTCCGAGCGCCACGCCTTCACCCAGCCCACCGAAGCGGTGGAGATCTTCCAGCACGTCAAGCGCGCCAATTTCCGGCTCGCCATCGACGATTTCGGCACCGGCTTTTCCGGCCTGCAGATGCTGTATTTCGCCGAGCCCGATTTCCTGAAGATCGACCGGTTCTTCATCTCCGACATCGCCAACGATTCGAAGAAAAAGCTGTTCCTGGGCCAGATCGTCAACATCGCCCACCTGTTGGGCGTGGTGGTGCTGGCCGAAGGGGTGGAGACCGAGCGCGAATATTATGTGTGTAAGGATATCGGCTGTGACCTGATCCAGGGCTATCTGGTGCAGAAGCCCACCCGCGCCATCGCCGAGCTGAAGGCCCATTACCAGGCCATTGAGGACATGGCCAAGCGCGAGCGCCGGGTGGCGGTGTCAGACCAGAAGCTGATCGGCGACCAGATCGCCACGGTCGAGCCGATCCGCCTCGACTGCACCATGGAGGAGGTGTTCGAGCGCTTCCGCGCCGACAAGTCGCTGACCTTCTTCCCGGTGGTGGACCAAGCCTTTGAGCCGGTGGGCATCGTCCGCGAGAAGGAGCTGAAGGACTACACCTACTCGCTCTATGGCAAGGCGCTGATCTCGAACAAGACCATCGGCCGCAAGCTCAAGGATTTCGTCACCCGCTGCCCCATGGCCGACATCAACACCAAGGCTGAGCACATCCTGCAGGCCTACTCGGCGGTGGAGCGGTCGGAAGGCATCATCATCGTCGAGGACATGAAGTATGTGGGCTTCCTGTCGGCCCATTCGCTCTTGCGCGTCATCAACGAAAAAAACCTGGCCGCCGCGCGCGACCAGAACCCGCTCACCAAGCTGCCCGGCAACAACCTGATCCACGAATACGTCTCGGAAGCGCTCATCCATACCGGCG
The DNA here is from genome assembly GCA_023437865.1 of Pseudomonadota bacterium. Taxonomy (GTDB): domain Bacteria; phylum Pseudomonadota; class Alphaproteobacteria; order Rhodospirillales; family Magnetospirillaceae; genus Magnetospirillum. The sequence goes on from JAEZFE010000180.1 coordinate 9,903, forward strand.
AAGAGGTGACGCTGGCCTATCTGGATTTCGACAATTTCAAGCCGTTCAACGACAAATACGGCTTCCGCCTGGGCGATCGCGCCATCCTGCTGTTCGCCGAACTGCTGGCCAAGGCCCTGCCGCGCGAGACCTGCTTCCCGGCCCATGTGGGCGGCGACGATTTCTTCGGGGGTTTCAAGCGTATGAGCTTCGACGAAGCCCGTGCGCTGGTCACCACCCTTGTGGCCGCCTTCGCCCGCGACGTCGAGAGCTTTTACGACGACGAAACCCGAGCGCGCGGCCACATCGTCGGCCAGGACCGCCTGGGCAACGTGGTCAAATTCCCGCTGATGACCGTCTCCGCCGCCTTGGTCCACCTGCCGGCGGGCCGCGCGGCCCACACCGCCGACGAAGTCAGCCAGTTGATCGCCGGCCTGAAGAAGG
>JAEZFE010000181.1 GCA_023437865.1 Pseudomonadota bacterium
CGCTCGAAAACGTCATGGTGGGCCACCACCTGCATCTCGACCGCGGCATCGTGGCGGCGCTGCTGCGCCTGCCGCGCATGGTCCGGGGCGACCGCGCCTGCCGCGCCCATTGCGCCGAGCTGATGGAATTCGTCGGCCTCAAGCGCTACCTGGATGCCGACGCCTCCGCCATGCCCTACGGGGCGCTGAAGCGGCTGGAAATCGCCCGCGCGCTCGCCGTCCGGCCCAAGCTTCTGCTGCTGGACGAGCCGGCGGCGGGCCTCAACGCCACCGAAAGCCGAGAAATCGCCGAGGTGATCAAGAACGTCGCCGTCACCGGCGTGACGGTGGTGTTGGTCGAGCACGACATGAAGGTCGTCATGGGCATTTCCGACCATATCCTGGCGCTGGATTATGGCCGCAAGCTGGCCGAGGGCACTCCGGGCGAAGTGCGCGCCAACCCCGATGTGGTGGCCGCCTATCTGGGAGCCCAGGCGTGATGTTGCTCACCGTCAACAACCTCGCCAGCCATTACGGGCGCATCATGGCGCTCAAGGGCATCGACCTTGCGGTCGCCGAAGGCGAACTGGTGGCCCTGGTCGGCGCCAACGGTGCCGGCAAGACCACGTTGCTGCGCTGCCTGTCGGGTGTGCAACCCGTGACTGGGGGCGCCATCACCTTCGATGGTGCCGACATCACCAAGCTGGCGCCGGAAAAGCGGGTGGCGCTGGGGATCGCCCAAGTGCCGGAGGGCCGCCAGGTGTTCGGTCCCATGTCGGTGGAGGATAATCTCCGCCTCGGTGCCTACCGCCGCAGGGGCGACGACGTCGAGGTTGATCTCGGGCGCATGTATGGGCTGTTTCCCATCCTCAAGCAAAAGCGCGCGCTGGCCGCCGGCACGCTGTCGGGCGGCCAGCAGCAGATGCTTGCCATCGCGCGCGCGCTGATGAGCCATCCGCGCCTGCTGCTGCTCGACGAGCCGTCCATGGGCCTGGCGCCGCTGCTGGTGGCGGAAATCTTTGAGGTGGTGCAGGAGTGTAAGCGCCAGGGCACCACCATCTTTCTGGTGGAACAGAACGCCATGGCCGCTCTCGCCATTGCCGACCGCGCCTATGTTCTGGAAACCGGCGCACTGGTGATGGAAGGCAGCGGCAAGGCGCTGCTCGACGACGGGCGGGTGCAGGCGGCGTATCTGGGGCTATAGGCCTCTGGCCCCGGCCTGCCATCGTCCCTACCTCTTCCTTGAGAGGAGGTTTCCATGCCGCTTGCCGCCGAAAAGCCCGGTCTTGATTGGCGCGACTGGCACCTGCCGCTGTCGCGTGGCGACCTGACCCTGGGTCAGGCCATGGATGATCTCGCCCATGTCGGCGCCGGGCAAGACGAGATCCCTTTTATCGTCAAATTGATGGAGAACCCGCGCTACGACATTCCGGGGCTCGACATCATCCACGGCGCCGTGGACCTGCACAACCATGATGCTATCCACGCGCTGCTGGGGCGCGGCTTGCTCCAGAAGGACGAGGCCTTCGTCATCGGCTTCACCATGGGATCGACCCGCAAGGTGACCGGTTTCGAGGAGCGGGTCTTCACCCTGATCGCCAAGCGACTCTATCCCGGCATCTTCCGCTTTGACGACGACGATGTGCGGGTCTTCCGCGACGCCGTTCGGCTGGCCTGGATCTGTGGCGGCAAGGCGCTCGACAAGGTGGCTTTCCACTCCTTCCGCGACCGCAGACTTGTCGATTTGCGCGCGAACCTGGGAATTCCGGAAGGATTGCTGTCGGCATACTACGCCATCGAGGCTAGACGTTTCCCTTCCGCGCCGGAATCCATCCGCCTCTTGGACTGATGGGCAAGATGGCTTGATACGTCCAAGGGCAGGGGCCACGTACGCGCTGCAATCCCCGGTTCGCGGGGAGGCAGCGCCTGAGCAGCCGGGATCATGGTGCCGCCTTCCGCCTTTGCCATGGGAGTGCCGAACCTCCAGCAGGCAAGCCTGCCGGAGTGGGGACCTCTAACTGGACGTGCAGGAGAATCGCATGGCGGTCGGTATCGTAAAATGGTTCAATGCGACCAAGGGTTATGGCTTCATTCAGCCCGAAGGCGGCGGCAACGATGTGTTCGTCCACGTGACCGCTGTGCAGCGCGCCGGACTGGACAAGTTGGATGAAGGCCAGCGCGTCCGCTATGAGCTTGTCCGCGATCGCGGGCGGGTGGCGGCGGGCAATCTGGCGGCGGAATAGAATTCCGCTCCCAAATCGCCAAGGAATTCCAGGCGGCCCCCTTTGGGGGCCGCCTTTGTTTTCAGGGGAACCTAGATGAAGACCTGTGTCGCCATCCGCCATGTTTTGTTCGAAGATCTAGACCTGCTTGAAAGCGTGCTCGCCAAGAAGGGCTTTGCGGTGCGCTATGTCGAGGCGCCTACTGACGATCTGTCCGAACTCGACGCGCTGGCCCCGGATCTGCTGGTGGTCCTCGGCGGTCCGCTGGGGGCTTACCAGGATGCCGACTTCCCCTTCCTGCGCCATGAACTGGCCGCCGTGACCAAGCGCATGGAGGCCGACAAGCCGCTTTTGGGTTTGTGCCTGGGCGCCCAGATCATGGCTCGCGCCCTGGGCGCGCGCGTCTTTCCCAATCCGAACGGCAAGGAACTTGGCTGGTCCGAGCTGACGCTGACCCCCGAGGGCGAGGCGTCGCCGCTGGCCGGGATTGCGGGGGCGGCGGTGCTGCACTGGCATGGCGACACGTTCGACCTGCCGCATGGCGCGGTCCGGCTGGCTTCGACGCCGCTGACCCAGAACCAGGCGTTCTCGTTTGGTCAGCGCGCCCTCGGCCTGCAATTCCATGCCGAGGTGACCGGGCGCGGCCTGCAGCGCTGGTTCGTCGGCAATTGCGCCGAGATCGCCGCGCACACGACCCTGGCCGAGTTGCGCAGTGAAACCGCGCGCCATGCCCCCATCATCGAGGCCACGGGCGCACGCATGCTGGGAGAGTGGTTGGAACAGGTGTGCGCATAGCTGTTCAGGCCGGGATAACGGTTGTATAGTACGCCGGTCATAAAGGGATAACCCAGAGAACCGGGGAAGAAGGCGGACGTGGACCAGAAGCTCAAAGAGGAAGACGTCGCGCGGCTGCTCGCCAACCCATCGGCTGACATCCGTGCCGAAATCGCCGGAAAGATCGCCGGTCAGCACGCACAGCTGAGCGATTCCCAGCGCAAACTGGCCGAGGACATCTTTCGCCTGATGGTGAAGGATGCCGAGGTGCGCGTGCGCCAGGCGCTGTCCCGCCAACTCAAAGAGAACCATCTGGTTCCGCATGATGTGGCGTTGACGCTGGCCCGTGACGTGGACGCGGTGGCGCTGCCCATCCTCGAGTTCTCCGAGGTGCTGACCGACGAGGACTTGGTCGAGATCGTGCGCAGCCAATCGCCGGAGAAGCAGGTGGCGGTCGCCAAGCGCGCCCATCTGTCCGCCAACGTGGCCGACGCCTTGGTCGACAGCCATAACGAGGCCGCCGTGGCCAGCCTGGTGTCGAACAAGGGCGCCGAGCTGAGCGAAGCGACTTTGCGGCGGGTGGTGGACGAGTACGCGTCGTCGGATGCGGTGGGCATGCCGTTGATCGAGCGTGGCGGCCTGCCGGTCACCGTGGCCGAGCGGCTGATGGCGCGGGTGTCCGAAGATTTGCGCCTTGCCCTGATGGCGCGTGACGACCTGTCGCCCGAGACCGTGGCGACGCTGCTGATCCAGGCGCGCGAGATGGCGGTGCTGGGATTGGCGGATTCCGATACCGACGTCTTCAAGCTGGTGGATCATCTCTTCCGTAACGGCCGCCTGACCCCGTCCATCATCCTGAGGGCGGTCTGCATGGGCGACATGACCTTCTTCGAAACCGCGATCGCCAAGCTGGCCCGTATCAAGCTGGAAAACGCCCGCACGCTGATCCACGACGCCGGCAAGCGCGGCTTCGAGGCGCTGTTCGACAAGGCAGGTCTGCCAAAAGCATTTTTCACCGCCATGCGGGCGGCCATCGACGTCATCTATGAGATGGAGTATGACGGCGGTCCCAACGACCGCGAGCGTTTCTCGCGCCGCATGATCGAGCGTATCCTCACCCAGTATGGCGACCTAGGCGTCGAATTCGAGAATGACGACCTGGAATACCTGCTGGCGAAGATGAACCAGCTGCCGGCCAAGATCCTGGCCGAGTAG
>JAEZFE010000188.1 GCA_023437865.1 Pseudomonadota bacterium
GTGTTCATCAGCACGCCGTCGCAGCCCAGCTCCATGGCCACCGCCGCATCAGAGGCGGTGCCGACGCCGGCATCGACCAGCACGGGTACCGCCACGCTTTCCTTGATCAGGCGGACGTTGATGGGATTAACGATGCCGAGACCCGAGCCGATCAGCGAGCCCAACGGCATGATGGCGACGCAGCCCATCTGCTCCAGCGTCTTGGCTTGGATGGGATCATCCGAGCAATACACCATGACCTTGAACCCATCTTTGATCAGGGCCTCGGCGGCCTTCAGGGTCTCGGGCATGTTGGGATAGAGCGTCTTCTGGTCGCCCAGCACTTCCAGCTTGACCAGATCCCAGCCGCCGGCCTCACGCGCCAGGCGCAGGGTACGCACGGCGTCCTCGGCGGTGTAGCAGCCGGCCGTGTTAGGCAGGAAGGTGTACTTCCTGGGACTGACGTAATCGACCAGCATGGGCTGGCTGGGATCAGTCAGGTTGACGCGCCGCACAGCCACGGTGACGATCTCGGCGCCCGAGGCCTCGATGGCGCGCGCGGTCTCCTCGAAATCCTTGTACTTGCCGGTGCCGACCAGCAGGCGCGAATGAAACTTGCGCCCGGCGACCTCGAAGAAATCTTCGTCCATCTGCGCCTCTCCTGACCCACCACCAATGAAATGCACCACTTCCAGCCGGTCGCCGCCCTGGACGATCACCTCGTCATAGGTGGACTTGGGCACGATCTCCAAATTGCGCTCGACCGCCACTTTGCGGGGATCGATGCCAAGCTCCTTCAGCAACGCCTCGACGCTCATGGGAGCGGCGAATGCGCGCTCCTCGCCATTGATGGTGACATGCATGTGGGGATGAACCGGATGGAATGGTGAAACGGAAGGCGCACAGTATGGGGCGGCAAAGGGGCGGATGCAATCGTCCCGCTAAGGGTTTCCCCGGTGGCGCCTCACCTTAAAGTCAGTGAGCATGCCATTCCCCGCCAGACCATCACCAAGCCGCTGTCGCTCCCAGCGAGCGTCGTCGCAATATAGTTGCCACGCCTGCGTGTCCCCACCCCTCACATTTAATCAGGGGACAAAAGGGAAGCGGAAACAATATTTCGTGGCTGTCGTTTGCCCGTTGCGCTGGCTCTAGCGCGTGCGTATAAGGTCTCCCATGGCGAACCCCATCATCCTGATCGTCAAAGGGCCGAACCTCAACATGCTGGGCAAGCGCCAGCCTGGGGTCTACGGCTTTGAGACACTGGCCGACATCGAGGCCGCATGCCGCGTGCATGCGGGCGAGAACGGCTTCGATCTGGAGTTCCGCCAATCCAACCATGAGGGCGACCTCGTCGATTGGATCCAAGGCGCCAGGGGGCGGGTGGCCGGCATTGTTCTGAATGCGGGCGCCTACACCCATACCTCGATCGCACTCCTCGACGCGCTGCTGGCGGCCGAAGTGCTGTGTGTCGAGGTGCACCTGTCGAACATCCACCAGCGGGAAGAATTCCGCCACCATTCCTTCGTGTCCAAGGCGGCCAAGGGGATGATCTGCGGCTTCGGAAGCCACGGCTACATCCTTGCGCTCGATGCGCTGGCTCGCCTTCTCAGGGGAAGCTGAAGAGGCACATGGCCACCAAACCGATCGATTCCGAACTGGTTCGCTCGCTCGCGCACCTGCTCGACGAAACCAATCTGACCGAGATCGAATACGATACCGGTTCCATCCGCATCCGCGTCGCCCGCCAGGGTGCGCCCATGACGGCGCATTACGCCGCCCCGGCCATGCCGGCGGTGGCCGCAGCTCCGGTCGCCCAGCCGGCGGTCGCGGCCCATGACGACGCCGCCAACCATCCGGGTGCGGTCACCTCGCCCATGGTCGGCGTGGCCTATCTGTCGCCCGAGCCGGGCGCGGCCAAGTTCGTCGAGATCGGCCAGACCGTGTCGGAAGGCCAGACGCTGATGCTGATCGAGGCCATGAAGACCTTCAACCCGATCCGCGCCCCGCGCGGCGGCAAGGTCACCCGCCTCCTCGTCACCGACGGCCAGCCGGTCGAGTTCGGCGCGCCGCTCGCCATCATCGAGTAGGGACACCGCCCTTGTTCGAGAAGGTCCTGATCGCCAATCGCGGCGAAATCGCTCTGCGTATCCATCGCGCCTGCCGCGAGATGGGCATCCGCACGGTTGCCGTGCATTCCACCGCCGACAACGATGCCATGCATGTCCGCCTGGCTGACGAGGCGGTGTGCATCGGCCCGCCGTCGGCCAAAGATTCCTACCTGAACAAGGCGGCGATCCTGTCGGCGGCGACTATCACCGGGGCGGACGCCATCCACCCCGGCTACGGCTTCCTGTCGGAGAACGCCGATTTCGCCGCCATGGTGGAGGAGCACGGCTTCGCCTTCATCGGCCCGTCGCCCGAGCATATCCGCATGATGGGCGACAAGATCACCGCCAAGCAGGCGGCCAAGTCGGCCGGCCTGCCGTGCGTGCCGGGCTCGGAAGGCGCCCTGGAGACCGACGAGCAGGCCCTCGAATGCGCCCGCGCCATCGGCTACCCGGTGCTGATCAAGGCCACCGCCGGCGGCGGCGGCAAGGGCATGAAGGTGGCCCGCAACGACGCCGAGCTGGTGGAGTCCTACAAGCTCGCGCGCAACGAGGCCAAGGCCGCCTTCGGCAATGCCGACGTCTATATGGAGAAGTATCTCGGCCATCCCCGGCACATCGAGATGCAGATCCTGGCCGACAATTACGGCAATGTGGTCCATCTGGGCGAACGTGACTGCAGTTTGCAGCGCCGCCATCAGAAGGTGCTGGAGGAGGCCCCCTCCCCGGCGCTGAACGCCCAGCAGCGCGAGGCCATCGGCAACGTCGCCCGCGACGCCATCAAGAAGCTGGGCTACCGCAACGCCGGCACCATCGAGTTCCTGTACGAGGACGGTCAGTTCTATTTCATCGAAATGAACACCCGTCTGCAGGTGGAGCACCCGATCACCGAGGCCATCACCGGCATCGACCTGGTGCGCGAGCAGATCCGCATCGCCGCCGGCGCGCCGCTCGGCTACGAGCAGAAGGACGTGACCTTCCAGGGCCACGCCTTCGAATGCCGCGTCAACGCCGAGGATTCCCAGACCTTCGTGCCGTCGCCGGGCCGCATCGCCGGCTACCATGCCCCGGGCGGCCTGGGTGTGCGCGTCGATTCGGGCCTCTATGCCGGCTACCGCATCCCGCCCCACTACGACAGCATGATCGCCAAGCTGATCGTGTCGGGCAATTCGCGCAATGAGGCGCTGATGCGTCTGCGCCGCGCGCTCGGTGAATACGTTATCGACGGCGTGAAGACCACCCTGCCGCTGCACAACCGGCTGTGCCAGGACCAGGACTTCGTCAATGGCGAGTACGATATTCACTGGCTGGAAAAGTTCGTCGCCCGCCACAATTAGGGCGATCAATGGACGGGGGCGGG
>JAEZFE010000191.1 GCA_023437865.1 Pseudomonadota bacterium
TCGCCCGGCCTGTCGGCGGCTGGCGATACCACCGCCGGCACCAGCACCAGTGCCTGCACGCGGCGGACCGTGGACGCGTTGCGCGCCAAACGCGAACAGGCCTTCGATGAAGCCAAGAGCCGGGTGCGCGAAGCTGCCGACCAGCAGCGCGGCCGCGCCGCCGATGCGGTGGGCGGGGTGGCGGGGGCTCTGCACCGCGCGGCATCCGACATGAAGGGCGAGAACGAAACCATGGGCCGATACGCTGACATGGCCGCCGAGCGGCTGGACGAGGTGGCGAGCTATCTGCGCACCGCCGATTGGACCGAGGTGATCCATGGCGCCGAGGATTTCGCGCGCCGCCAGCCCTATTGGTTCGTCGGCGGCGCCATGGCGGCCGGCTTCCTGCTGGCGCGCTTCGTCAAGAATTCCGGCGAGGCCGAGCGCTGGAGCGATGAGGCATCGAGCATGAGCCGGCGGTTGGCTGCCTCGTCGGGCGCCGGTTACGGAACCAGTACCCAGGCCGGTACCTACCCGCCGACCACGGCGACCACGGCGCCGATCTCGTCGGCCACCACGACGGCCACATCGGGCTCGCCCAGCAACCCGTATAGCGGGGAGGTTTAAGCCATGCCCGACATCCTTCCCGATCGCCCGCTATCGAGTTTGTTCACCGAATTGACCCGCGAGACCGGCGACCTGTTCCGCAACGAAATCCGTCTCGCCAAGGCCGAAATGGGCGACAAGGCCCGCCAGGCCGGGCGCGGCGCCGCCGAAATCGCCGCCGGCGGGCTGATCCTGTTCGTGGCGTTGCAGGCGCTGGCGGCCACTGCCGTGCTGGCCCTGATTAATGTCGTGCAGCCGTGGCTGGCGGCGCTGATCGTCGCCGTCGTGCTGGCATTGGTCGGGGTCGTGGTGCTGTCCATGGGGCTGCGCAGCATCAAGACGGACAATCTGGCGCCGAAGAGGACCATGGAATCGCTGCGCGACAACACCCGATGGGCCAAGGAGCAGCTGCGATGACCACCAAGGACATCGAGGTCGAAATCGAGCGCACCCGCGGCGAGATGGCGAGCACGCTGAACGCCATCGAGCGCAAGCTTTCCCCCAAACAGATCATGGATCAGGCGGTGGACACCATGCGTGAACTTGCAAGCGACCAATCGCGCGTTGCCCAGGTCGTGCGCGATAATCCCATTCCGTTGGCGCTGATTGGGCTGGGTGTCGGCTGGCTTGCCGTCTCCGGCGCCATGGGCCGCCGTTCCTCGGCGGAGGTCGGTTCGTACGAGAGCATGGAGGGGGTCTCTCCGGCGTGGGGAACCGAGGAAGGCTACGGCTATGCGCCGGGGGTGGAGAGCCCGACCTACGGCACCGCCGGCGCGTCGACCGAGTATGCGTCGTCGGGAAGCAGCAGCGGGAGCGATCTTCGCTCGCGCGCCGGCCAAGTGGCCGGTCAAGCCCGCGAACGCGCCAGCGAGATTGCCGACCGCACCCGGGGGCGGGTATCGCAATGGACCGCTCGAGCGCGCGGGCAGGCCAGTCAGGCCACCTACCGCACCCGCGAGGCCTATAACGACCATCCGCTGACCATGGGGTTGGTGGCCGCCCTAGTCGGCGCCGCTGTCGGCGCCATCCTGCCGCGCAGCCGGCCCGCGACCGAGACCTTGGGCTCGGCGGCCAGCGACGTGATGCGCCAGGCCCGGCAGGCCGGCTCCGAGATGATGGACAAGGCCGGCCGCGTCGCCGAACGCGCCGTCCAGGCCGCCAAGGAGGAAGGGAGCCGAGCCTATGATCAGGAAGCTGGTTCCGGTACGTCGCCGGGAACCACCTCGAGCATGACCCACTGACACCTAAGAGAGTGAGCGTCGCCATGGCGGGCAGGGCAGGGACACACGACGCGCGTAGCCAGACCGACCCGCGCGGCCGACAAGCCGACAGGCCGTCCGACATTCCCAAGCAGGGGTGGTTGGACATCGCCAAGCGGGTATGGGCCGACATCAGCCAGTATGAGGTGTCGGTGGTTTCGGCGGGCGTGGCGTTCAACCTGTTCTTCGCGCTGTTCCCCGCCCTGGCGGCAGCCATTTCCCTGTATGGGCTGGTTGCCGACCCGGCGACGGTTGAACATCAATTGGCGGTCATGGGTGGGGTCTTGCCCGGCGATGTGACCAAGCTGGTCGGCGACCAGCTTCATGGTCTCGCCCGGGCGTCGGAAGGCACCCTTGGGGTGTCGCTGGCCCTGTCGCTGCTGATTGCTTTATGGGGGGCGACGCGCGGCATCAAGGGCATGATGTCGGGGCTCAACATCGTTTATCAGGAGGATGAGCAGCGGGGCTTCTTTCGTTACAACCTGACCGCCTTGGCACTGACGCTTGCAGCCATCGTGTTCGGCATCCTGTCGCTGGTCATGGTTGCCGCCGTCCCGGCGCTGCTCAAGTTCCTGCCCGTCAGCGAGGGCATCCAGTCGCTGCTGTCGTTCCTGCGCTGGCCGCTGTTGGCGGTGTTCCTGCTCTTCGGCCTGGCGGTGACCTATCGCTATGCGCCGTCGCGCGACGAGCCGCATTGGCGCTGGGTCAGCTGGGGGGCGGTAGTGGCCGCAGCCCTGTGGCTGATCGGCTCGGGCCTGTTCTCGTTGTATGCCGCCAAGTTCGGCAATTACAACAAGACCTACGGCTCCATGGCCGCCGTGGCGGTGACCCTGCTGTGGTTCCAGCTCAGCAGCTTCATCGTCTTGCTGGGCGGACTGATCAACGCCGAAATGGAGCACCAGACCGCCCGCGATACCACCAAAGGGCCGGAGCGCCCCATGGGCAGCCGCGACGCCACCATGGCCGACACTTTGGGGCCCGAACGGCACCAGGTTCGGAACACACGGGGCAAGTAGCCACCCCCTCCGGCGAACCCCCTTTGCCCCCGCCCGCTTCCGCCCGTCCTGGCGCAATATTGGGCTATGACCAAGCGCAAGGAGGGTGTCCATGACCAAGGCGTTCGTGATGGCGGCGGCCCTTGTGGCGCTGACGCTTGCCATGCAGGAGGCGGCCCTGGGCGAGACCGCCGCCGATGATCCGCTCGCCGACATGAAGTCCATCAAGCTCAAGCGGGTCGAGGCCCGCCCGAAGTTGCCGGTCAAGCAGCCGCCCCAGCATGCGGCGTCGCCTACCCATCCGGCCCAGCCGGTCCAGACTCCGGTCGAGGAGGTGGCGGAGGTGCGCTCCAACGCCGGCATTGGGTATCTGCCGAGTGCGAGCGGCACCTTTGTGACCACCGGTCCCGCCGGCTCGCCGCCGCCCCCCCCACCGGCGGCGCGGTCGCCGCAGCCCAGCCAGCAATCGTCGCGCGGCTGGTCGTCGCCGTGGTCCAACATGTGGGGAGGCTTCTTCAAGTAGCGACCGAAGGAAGGGGTTGGCCTGCCTCGGCCATTGGTCTAGGTTTCCCAACAGGTAGATAGGGGACCGCTATGGCCGAGGGAGGTCAGCAGCCGCTCGACAAGGGCATCCTGCTGCAACTGCAATTCACCCCGCTGTTCTCGGGGCTGATGGAAAACGACGTGCGCGAGCTGATCGCCGGCGCCGAGCTGGTGGAACTCGGCCACGAGCACCAGCTCTATCAGCAGGGTGACAAGGTCGATCGCTTCTTCGTGGTGATGGACGGCCACGTGGAAATGTCGATCGACATCGACAGCCGCCGCTCGGTGGTCGAGGTGGCGCGGCGCGGCACGGTGCTGGGCGATGCCGCCATGTTTGGTGACGGCCACTTCCTGATGAGCGCCCGCGTGCTGACCGCCGCCACCGTGCTGGCGGTGCCGGCGGATTCGTTCCTGGCCAAGCTGGAACCGCGCTTCGACATCATCACCCACATGCTGTCGACCATGTCGTTCCGCCTGCGCATGCTGGTGCGCCAGATCGCCGAATTGAAGCTCAAGACCACCGCCCAGCGCCTGGGCAGCTTTCTGCTGTCCATGGTCGAGGCCGAGGAGGGGGCCGCCTCGGTGCGCTTCCCCTACGACAAGAAGCTGGTGGCCGACCAACTCGGCATGAAGCCGGAAAGCCTGTCGCGCGCGCTGGCCAAGCTGGCGAAGATGGGCGTGGAATCGTTGCCCGACAACAGCGTGGTCATCGCCGACGTGGAAGCGTTGCGCGAGTTCTGCGTCGAAGACGATATGGGGTAGGGCCATGGCCGGATTGTCCGCAACCGATTTGGCGCTGTGCGCCCAGGCGCCGCTGTTCGTCGCGCTCGATCCCGCAGATTTGGCGCTGCTGCTCGATCAGGCGAGCGCGGTGTCCTATCCCGAGACCGGGCTGCTGTTCAGCCAGGGCGACGCCGCCGACCGCTTCTTCGTGGTCCTGAATGGCCGCGCGAACCTGTTCGCTCTGACCGAAACCGGCGACCAGTCCATCATCGAGGTGTTCGACCCCATCGGCACCTTCGCCGAGGCGGCCATGTTCTCGTCGGGAAAATTCCCGCTTAATTGCGAGGTGGTGGCCGGCACCCGTCTGGTCCATGTGCCTGCGGGACCGTTCATCAAGCGCCTGAGCGAACGCCGCCAGCTTGCTTTCCACCTGATGGCGGGCCTGTCGCGCTGGCAGATGCGCCTGATCCACGAGATCACCGAGCTGAAGAGCAAATCGCCGGGTCAGCGGCTTGCCTCGTTCCTGCTGGCCCTGGCGAAGGGCGAACAGGCGGCCGCGCAAGTCCGCCTGCCCATCACCAAGGCCGTGCTGGCCAGCCGCATCGGCATCGCCCCCGAAAGCCTGTCCCGTGCCCTGGGGCGCCTCAAGGCGGTGGGCGTCGAAAGCCATGGCCGCGAGGTCGTGCTGACTGACCTCGAGGCGCTGCGCCGGCTCGTGCGTGAGGGTGGGGAGTAGCGCTCCACTCCGCCCGGTCGAATGTGGTTAATCTGATCCCGTATTCGGCCCGGTTCTTGCTTCTTGTCCAACGTCAAGGGGGCGTTCGCGCTCCTTTTTGTAGGGTTGGCGACAGAGACAGGGAGTGCGTGATGGCCGAACATCAGGATCAGGCGGGGCCCCCGGCATGGTTGGCACAGGCGCTGGACGCCGAGCCGCTGGATGTGCGCTCCATCCTGGCCGGCGGCGAGGATCCCTTCCAGGCGGTTATGCAGGCGGCCGATCCCCTCCAGTTCGGCGGCGTGCTGGTGATCGACGCGCCGTTCAATCCATCGCCGCTGCGCCGTGTGCTGGCCGCGCGCGGCTTTTCCTCCTACGGCCGCAAGCTGGCCGAAGGCCATTGGCGGGTGTTCTTCCATCTGGATGGCGGCGCCGACTGGGAGCGCGACGCCGAAGTCGATGTCGGTCCCGAAGGCGCCATGAGCTGGCGTGAGGAAGACGGCCTGCACGTCGACGTGCGCAGGCTTAAGCCGCCGCAGCCCATGCTCGCCATTCTGCGCCACCTTGACGCCTGCTCGCCGGGCGAGGTGGTGGTGGTGCACCATGAACGGGTGCCGCAATTCCTGTTCCCTGAGCTGGCCGAGCGCGGCTGGAACGTGGCCCGCATGGCCGAGGAATACGCCAACGTGCGCCTGTGGCTGGAGCGCCAGGCATAATGTTTGCCGGTGCTTTCATGATGGGCGCGAAGGACCGGCTGCTGCCTCCTTCGATCCCCTATCGCTTCTTCGCCACCGCCATCGTGATGCATGTGGCCGGCTGGGCTGCGCTGCTGCTGGGCGCGCCAACGCTGCCGGGATTCATGGGCGGATTGGGGCCCGGGCTGGCCGGGTTGCATCTGATCACGCTCGGCGTGCTGGCCATGACTGCCATGGGTGCCGCCTTCCAGATGCTGCCGGTCGCCACCCGGCGCCAGCTCGGCCCGCCCTGGGCATGCCGGCTGACCTGGTGGATCTTCACCCCTGGCGTTGTCCTCCTGGCTCTCGGCATGGGCACCCAATGGCATTGGGCCATGGGCGGGGGCGGAATTCTGGTGGTTGCCGGCCTCGCGCTGTTCGGCGTTCTGGTGGGGCGCAACCTTGCCCAGGTGTCCGACCTGCCGGCGGTCACCGGCCACGCCTGGACGGCGCTGGCCGCCTTGGCCGCGGTGGCGGTGCTGGGCATGCTGTTGCTGCACGACGTCGAACACGGCATCCTGCCGAACCGCACCAACCTTGCCGCTGCCCATGCGGTACTGGCCGGCTACGGCTTTATGGGCAGTCTGGTGCTGGGTTTCTCCTACGTGCTGGTGCCCATGTTCGTGCTGACCCAGGGCGTCGCCGATGCCGATGGTAAGCGCACTGCCCGGCTGGCCGCTCTTGCGCTGGTATTGGCGGCGGGCGGCGCAGCCTTCGGCTCAGGCATGGTGGCGGCGCTGGGCGGCGTGCTCGGGCTGGTCACCGTCTGCCTGCATATCCGCCTGATCCTGGCGACGCTGGAAACCCGCATGCGCAAGAAGCTCGAAACCTTCTTCCGCCTGCTGAAGCTGGGCTGGGCGGTGTTGCCGGCCAGTGTGGTGGCGGGGCTGGCCCTGGCTTTGGGAGGCGCGCCCGAGCTGACCGGACCCTTATGGGTGTGGCTGATGGTGTTCGGCTGGCTGTTGACCTTCGTCACCGGCATCCTCCAGCGCATCATGCCGTTTCTCGCCTCCATGCATTCCGGCGCCAATGGCGGCAAACCGGCGCTGATGTCGCGTCTGGTGGCCGAGCGCCCGCTGCTGATCCACGCCGTGCTGCACAGCCTGGCCCTGGTGC
>JAEZFE010000197.1 GCA_023437865.1 Pseudomonadota bacterium
ATGCCGTGCTTGTCGAACTCGGCCTTGAATTCCTTCTCATAGACTTCCTGGAAGATGTCCTTGAAGCGACCGTCATAGGCCTTGAGGATGGTGTTCTTGGTCGAGAGATAAACCGGCCACTTCTTCAGCAGGCCGTAATTCATGCAGGCGCGGGCGAAACCACGGATGGATTCGTCCAGGTTGTACATGCCCATGGCGACGCCCGACGAGGGGAAGTCAAACACTTCGTGCTCGATGGTCTCGCCGTCGGTGCCGACGAACTTGATGGTCAGCTTGCCGGGGCCGGGTACCTTGAAGTCGGTGGCCTTGTACTGGTCGCCGAAGGCATGGCGGCCAATGACGATGGGCTGAGTCCAGCCCGGAACCAGACGCGGCACGTTCTTGCAGATGATCGGCTCGCGGAACACGGTACCGTCGAGAATGTTGCGGATGGTGCCGTTGGGCGACTTCCACATCTTCTTGAGGTTGAATTCCTTAACGCGGGCCTCGTCCGGGGTGATGGTCGCGCACTTGACGCCCACGCCGTACTTCTTGATCGCCTCGGCCGATTCGACGGTGACCTTGTCCTCGGTCGCATCGCGGTTCTCGACGCCGAGATCATAGTACTTCAGATCGACGTCGAGATAAGGAAGGATCAGCTTGTCCTTGATGAACTTCCAGATGATGCGGGTCATCTCGTCGCCGTCGAGTTCGACGATCGGATTGGCGACCTTGATCTTGTTCATTGTGTGCGTCCTCGTGCGGAAACGGCGGCGGTATCAGATGGCGGCCAGCGTCTGGTTCAGGGTGGCGCTGGGCCGCATGGCGGCGGAGGTCCTGGCGAAGTCGGGGTGGTAATAGCCACCCATGTCCACCGGCTTGCCCTGAGCGGCGATCAATTCTACGTTGATCTTGTCCTCGTTGTCGGCCAGCGTCTTGGCCAGCGGGGCGAAGCGGGCCTTGAGCTCGGCGTCTTTGTCCTGGGCGGCCAGCGCCTGGGCCCAGTAGAGCGCCAGGTAGAAGTGGCTGCCGCGGTTGTCGAGCTCGCCCACCTTGCGGGCCGGCGACCGGTTGTTCTCCAGGATCTTGCTGTTGGCCGCATCCAGCGTGTCGGCCAGCACCTGGGCCTTGGCGTTGTTGAAGGTCTGGGCCAGATGCTCGAGCGAGACGCCGAGCGCCAGGAACTCACCCAAGGAATCCCAGCGCAGGTAGCCTTCCTCCTGGAACTGCTGGACGTGCTTGGGGGCCGAACCGCCGGCACCGGTCTCGAACAGGCCGCCGCACGCCATCAGCGGCACGATGGACAGCATCTTGGCGCTGGAGCCCAGCTCCAGGATGGGGAACAGGTCGGTCAGGTAGTCGCGCAACACGTTGCCGGTCACCGAGATGGTGTCCAGGCCCTTGCGGATGCGCTCGATCGAGAACTTGCAGGCGTCCTCGGGCGGCAGGATGCGGAGGTCGAGACCGGCGGTGTCGTGGTCCTTGAGGTACTTCTTGACCTTGGCGATGATCTGGGCGTCATGGGCGCGCTTGGCGTCGAGCCAGAACACGGCGGGGGTGTTGGACAGGCGGGCGCGGGTGACGGCCAGCTTGACCCAATCCTGGATCGGCGCGTCCTTGGTCTGGCAGGCGCGGAAGATGTCGCCCGGCTCGACCGGCTGCTCCAGCAGCACCTTGCCGGCGGTATCGACGATGCGCACGGTGCCGGCCTTGGCGATCTCGAAGGTCTTGTCGTGGCTGCCGTATTCCTCGGCCTTCTGCGCCATCAGGCCGACATTGGGGACCGAGCCCATGGTCTTGGGATCGTAGGCGCCGTTCTTCTTGCAATCCTCGATCACCGCCTGATAGACGCCGGCATAGCAGCGGTCGGGGATGACGGCCTTGGTGTCCTGCAGCTTGCCGGCCTTGTTCCACATGCGGCCCGAATCGCGGATCATCGCCGGCATGGAGGCGTCGACGATGACGTCGGACGGCACATGCAGGTTGGTGATGCCCTTGTCGGAATTCACCATGGCCACGTCGGGGCCGTTGGCATAGGCGGCGGCGATGTCGGCCTCGATGGCCGCCTTCTTGTCGGCGGGCAGCTTGTCGAGCTTGGCCAGCAGGTCGCCGAAGCCGTTATTGACGTTGACGCCGATCTCCTTGATGGCGTCGGCGTGCTTGGCGAACACGTCCTTGAAGAACACGGTGACGGCGTGGCCAAACAGGACGGGGTCGGAGACCTTCATCATGGTGGCCTTCAGGTGCAGCGACAGCAGCACGCCCTGGGCCTTGGCGTCGGCGATCTGCTCGGCGTAGAAGGCGCGCAGGGCCTTGGCGCTCATCACGGCGGCGTCGACAATTTCGCCGGCCTTCAGAGCGGTCTTTTCCTTGAGGATGGTGGTCGAGCCGTCGGTGCCGAGCAGCTCGATGCGGACCAAGGTGGGCTCGGCCACGGTGACCGACTTCTCGGAGCCGTAGAAGTCACCGGCGCTCATATGCGCCACGTGCGACTTCGACGAGGACTCCCAGGCGCCCATCTTGTGCGGGTTGTTGCGGGCGTATTGCTTGACGGCGCCGGCGGCGCGGCGGTCGGAATTGCCCTCGCGCAGCACCGGGTTCACCGCCGAGCCCAGAACCTTGCCGTAGCGCGCCTTGATGTCCTTCTCGGCATCGGTCTTGGGGGCCTCGGGGAAGTCGGGAACGGCAAAGCCCTGGCTCTGCAGCTCCTTGATGACGGCCTTAAGCTGCGGCACCGAGGCCGACACGTTGGGCAGCTTGATGATGTTGGCTTCGGGCTTGAGCGTCAGTTCGCCCAGCTCGGTCAACTGATCGCTGATGCGCTGCTCGGGCTTCAGGCTCTCGGGGAAATTGGCGAGGACACGGCCCGCCAGCGAGATGTCGCGGGTCTCGACCTGAATGCCGGCGGCCTTGGTAAAGGCCTGGACGATCGGCAGCAGGGAGTAAGTGGCGAGCGCCGGAGCTTCGTCGACCTGGGTCCAAATGATTTTCGCGTCAGCCATTTCGCATCCCCGTCTAATGCCGTTCGTCGGATGTCCGCCTGGGTGAAATCCCAGTTAGTTCGGACAGCCGGGGACGATAGCATTGCGGGCGGCGAACGCAAGCCGGAAACACCACCTTGGTGTGGGAAACGGGTGGGGTGACCTACTGGTCAGCCCCACCCTCGACCAAGGATTTAGACGATGGTCAGAACAGGCCGGGCTCACCTTTGACGCTATGGGCCAGGTCGGCGCGGGCGGCATCCAGGACTTGGTCAACGTCATCGACCACCGAGTACAGCCGGGCGGTCTCGGGGTGGGCGAAGCCGTTGCCGATGATGTGGCCGGCCAGGTCGATCCATGGTTGCCAATAACCCTGCTGGTTGACCACGATCACCGGCTTGGTGTGCAGCCGAAGCTGCTTCCAGGTCAGGATCTCGAAGGTCTCGTCCATGGTGCCCATGCCGCCGGGCAGCACGGCGAAGGCGTCGGCCATGTTGAACATCTTGTGCTTGCGGGTGTGCATGGAATCGACGACGTGCAGTTCGGTGACGTCGTCATAGGCCTTTTCCACTCGGGTCAGGTGCTCGGGGATGATGCCGATCACCTGGCCGCCCGAGGTGATGACGGTTTCGGCCAGGGTCCCCATCAGGCCCAGATGGCCGCCGCCATAAACCAGCTTCACCCCCTCCGCCGCCATGCGCCGCCCCAGTCTCAGCGCCGCCTCCCGGTAGGCGGGGTCGGTGCCGGCGGAGGAGCCGCAGAAGACGCACAGCGATTTCAGGCGCGGCAGGCGGGTCTTGGACATCAGACTATCTCCAGAACTTACGGACCCCGGTGATATAGTCACGGACCCGCGGGGCGGCACCGGCTATTGCCTCCAATGGGAGGTCGCTCCTGCGCAACCGGATGCAAATTTCATGGAGGGGACATAATGCGTTTCGCCAAGACATTGCTGGCCGCCGCCGCCATTCTCGCCGCGGGCTCGGCCCAGGCTCAGATGAAGCCCGAGGAGCAGATGAAGATGCGGTTGGGCCTGATGCAGGCGGTCAAGCATCAGGCCGGCCCGCTGCTGGGGTTCGCCCAGGGCAAGGCCGACCTGCCCGCCGACGCTGCCAGCCGCGCCGAGAACCTTGCCGCGTTGGCGAAGATTTCGCCGCTCGCCTGGGGCAAGGGCACCGAAGCGCTGGACGGCTCCAAGACCAAGCCGGGCGCCTTCACCGATCCCAAGTTCCAGGACGGCTGGAAGGCCTTTGCCGTCGAAACCGCCAAGCTGGCCGAAGTTACTAAAGCCGGCGGGGCCGACGCGATCAAGGCGCAGGCCGGCGCCGTGGGCAAGACCTGCAAGAGCTGCCACGACGATTTCAAGAAGGATTAAGGAAAAGGGCGCCCCTCCCCGGGGCGCCCGTTCTACTTCAGCGCGGCCAGTCCGCCCCACACCAGGGCACAGGCGGCGGCGAACAAGATAGCGGCGCGCCAGGGGGCGACGAATTCGATGCCGGCCACGCCCGCCGGCACCCGCTTGGTGCCGGTGATCATGGCGCGCAGCAGGTCGTCCTTCTTGACCAGCTTGTAGAACGCCACCGCGCCCACATGCACGGCCACCAGCGCCAGGATCACCTTGCCGCCGATGCGGTGTACGGTGGACAGCAGTGATACCGTCTTGGATGTAGCCAGATGGACCAGCGGGCCGTCGGTCACGATGTCGTCGCTGGTGAACAGGCCGCTGGCCGATTGCACGCCGACGATTGCCAGCAGCGCCAGAACCGACAGCGCGCCCAGCGGATTGTGGCCGATGGAGCGCACAGTGCCTGCCTTGGCGGCGGCGATGTAACCCAGGATGGCCTTTGGGCCCTTGACGAAATGGCTGAAGCGCGCGGTCTCGCTGCCGGCGACGCCCCAGGCCAGGCGGAACACCACCAGCACCAGCGCCCACACGCCCAGCGTCATATGGATGTCGAGCTTGCCCAACTCACCGGTGGCCCATAGAAGGGCGACCAGGAAGGCGAGCGACCAGTGGAACAGGCGGACGGGGGCGTCCCACACCTTTACTTCGTGTTTCTGTGCGCTGTAGCTCAATTGCATACTCCGGCAAGGGCCCTGCTCCCGTGGGCAAGTCTGGCCAATCGGCGCAGGCCGGGTCAACACGCGTCGGGGTGAGGCAGGCTTGCCGGGTTGCCGGTTGCGCCGCCAAGCGTTAGGGTTAGGCTCGCATTCCCCGGCACAGCGTCAGGCTTCTGTTGTCCCGTCCCGTATTGATTGCCCTCATCGGCTTCGCCGCCGCCGCCGCCGCCCTGGGTCTGGCCATGTCGCTCGATTCCGAGGGGGATCCGCGCTCCAGCAGCGCTCCTGCTCTAACGCCCGTGCCGATAGCGTTGCCGGAACCCGTGCTGGTGCCGGCTTTCGACGTCATCCGAATCGGCGAGCGTGGCGATGCCGTGTTGGCGGGGCGCGCCACCCCGCGCGCCGACGTCGCGTTGCTCGACGGCGAACGCGAGTTGGGCCGCGTTGCGGCTGACGAGCGCGGCGAGTGGGTGTTCGTTCCGACCGAACCGCTGCCCCCCGGCGCCCGTGCTCTGGCTGTCGAAGCCCACAATCCCGACGGCACCACCACCCGCTCGGCCAAGCCGGTCATCCTGGTGGTGCCCGTGAGCACGGACGAGCCCGCGCTGGCGGTGGCCCGCCTGCCCGACGGCGGTGCTCGGCTGATGGCGGGACCCGGTGGCGACGCCGGGCCGCTGTCGGTGGATTTGGTGGACCGCGACGAGGACGGTGTGTTTCTGGGTGGCCGGACCCAGGCCGGCGCGTTGGTCCAGCTTTACGTCGACAATGCTTTCCTTGGGCGTGCCAAAGCGGATGCCCAAGGCGGCTGGCGCCTGGCCGCCAAGTCGGCGCAGGGCCGCACGCTGCGAGCCGATCTGGTGGACGACAAGGGTAAGGTGCTAGCCCGGCTGGAAGTGCCGTTGACTGACGCGGTGGCTGCGCCCGACAGTGTGGCGGTGCAGCCCGGCCAATCGCAATGGACCATCGCGCGCCGTCTGGACGGCGAGCGGGCCGGCTCGACGACGGTCTACCGCCCCGATCGCGGCAACTTCCGCGACCCGGAGAAGGTGTATCCGGGCCAGGTGTTCGGGAAGTAAGATCAGGCCAGCTTTTTCCGTCCCCGGCGCCATTCCGGGCGCAAGGCGCTGTCGCCCGGGCGGGCCGGGGCGAGCGGCGGGCGGATGTAGACGGCAATCAGGTCGAGATAGGGCGTTGCCGGGACCAGCACTGCGGCGATGGCCGCGATGATGTTGGTGGCGGTGACGGGATGCGCGACCGGCACCCCTTCCACATGCATCTCGATGCGGTTGTTTCTGAAGCAGAACGTGGGGCCAAGGGCGTCGTTGGCATGAACCACAACATGGCCGATGCCGGCGCGGGCGGCAGGGCTTTCGGCGGTGAACGGCAGCGGGCCGAGATCGCCTGCCAGGATCAGCGTGCCTATGCCATCGGCTTCGCGGTAACGCACGGCAAAGCGGACATCGCGATAGGCGAAATCGAACTGGATGGTGCCGCCCGGCGCCATGGGCAGCGTTTCCATCGCCTCGATGTCCATGGGCAGCGCGATACCGCCCAGGGTCAGCATTTTCGCGTCTGGCATCCGGGGTCCACGGCTGGGATTGCACACCGGGCGGACCTTAGCACGTCGGGAATGGGGTTTGAACCGCAATACCCGACTTTGGTCGGGGAAATAATTGCTCCAAACGGCGGGGGTGGGGGCGACGACCGCTTTATTTCGTCTTACGAAATCCGTAGATACGCCGCTAAGATGCGCCCGTAACCGAACGAGAGGTCCCTGTGCAGGCTCACGAAATTTCCCTGGCGAAGTATATCTGGCTGCCCATTCACCGCGAGGGCTGGCCGTTCATCGCCTTGTTCGCGGTCGCATCCGCGCTGCTTGGCCTGCTGTGGGCCCCCTTGGGCTGGCTCGGCCTGGTGCTGACCTGCTGGTGCGTCTACTTCTTCCGCAACCCTGACCGCGTCACCCCCTCCCGTCCCGGCTTGGTCGTCAGCCCGGCGGACGGCGTGGTCTGCCTGGTGGGCCATGCAGTGCCGCCGGTGGAACTGGGCATGGGCAACGAGCCCCGCATGCGGGTGTCGGTGTTCATGAGTGTTTTCGACGTCCACGTGAACCGCACGCCCATTGATGGCCGTATCACCAAGATCGCCTACAAGCCGGGCAAGTTCCTGAATGCCTCGCTCGACAAGGCCAGCGAGGACAACGAGCGGATGGCCGTGCGCATGGAGGCCGAAGGTGGCCGCGACATCGCCTTCGTGCAGATCGCCGGCCTGGTGGCCCGCCGCATCAAGTGCGACCTGTCCGAGGGACAGGGCGTGCGTGCCGGCGAGCGGTTCGGCCTGATCCGCTTCGGCTCGCGTGTCGACGTCTACCTGCCTGACGGCGTTTCCCCCATGGTGGCCTGCGGTCAGCGCTGCATCGCCGGTGAGACCGTGCTGGCCGATCTGGCCTCCAGCGAAGAGGCCCGGCAAGGCGAGGTCCGCTGATGTTCCGATCCCGGCAACCACGCGTGCGCCGCACCCGTGTCATCCGTCCGCCCAAGATCCCCGGTCTTTCCATCAACCGGCTGATCCCCAACATCCTCACGCTGTTGGCCTTGTGCGCCGGACTGACCTCGATCCGCTACGGCCTTCTCGGCATGTGGCAGCAGGGTGTGGTCGCCATCGTGCTGGCCGGGATCCTTGATGGCCTGGACGGGCGCGTGGCACGCCTGCTCCAGGGCACCTCGAAATTTGGCGCCGAACTCGATTCGCTGTCGGATTTCGTGTGCTTCGGCGTGGCTCCGGCCATGCTGCTGTACCTGTGGACCATGCAAAGTGCGGGCGGCCTGGGCTGGGCGGTCGTGCTGCTGTACGCGGTGTGTGCCGGTCTGCGTCTCGCCCGCTTCAACTCCATGCTGGGCCAGCCCGATCTGCCGCCTTACGCCTATAATTTCTTCACCGGCGTGCCGGCGCCGGCGGCGGCGGGCGTCGTGCTGCTGCCCATGGTCGCCAGCTTTGAATTCGGCCGTGGCTTCTTCGACCGGCCTTCGGTGGTGTCGGTGTTCCTGCTGGGCGTCGCCTTCCTGATGATCAGCACCATCCCGACCTTCTCGTTCAAGAAGGTGCGCGTGCCCACCACCTGGGTGCTGCCCATGCTGTTGATCATCGGTGCCCTGGCGGCGTTCCTGGTGACCGAGCCGTGGCTGACCCTGGTCGGTGTAGGGGGCATCTATATCGCCATGATCCCGGTCAGCATCCGGGCCTTCCGCCGCCTGAAGGAGCAGGCCGAGCGGGTGTCCGAGGCCGCGCCAACTGCCCCGGAGCCGGAGGGCACCTAAAAGATATATATGGGCGCAACAGCGTTGCTGGAATGCAACACTGGGTGCTGAATCTTTAGGGGTGGCCCCATGGTCGCTTGAGTGTTGTCATGCCTCAGGGTAGAAGGCTAACAAAAGCGCCCAGCCCTAAAAGGAAGGCCTCACCAATGCGCACCATGAAGTCCGTTCTCGCCGCCGCCGCTCTCTTCGCGGCCGTGCCGGCCGTTGCCAACGCCCAGGTTTACGTGGGTGTCGATGGCGGCGCCAACTACACCCAGGAGCCCAATAACGACTGGGGCTGGGTCGGTCTCGGCCAGGTCGGCTATTCCTTCGGTGCTCCCAAGGTGGAGTTCGAAGTCGGCTACCGCGATAACGAGGACATCAAGTCCTGGAGCACCATGCTGAACGGCATCTACGAGTTCATGCCGAACAGCTCGTTCCATCCGTTCATCGGCGCCGGTATCGGCTGGGCCTGGCTGGACACCGATTATTCCGGTGCCGGTGCCCGCAACGACGACAACGTGTTCGCCTATCAGGGCATCGCCGGCGTCGCCTATGACGTGAGCAAGAACCTGGCCCTGAAGGCTCAGTACCGCTACTTCGCCACCCTGGACGCCGATGTCGGTCCGGCCAATTCGGGCGACACCGAGTATCAGAACCATTCGATCCTGGTCGGTCTGACCTACAAGTTCGGCGCCGCTCCGGCTCCGGTCGCCGCTCCGGCCCCGGTTGCCGCCCCGGCCCCGGCTCCGGCGCCCGCTCCGGTCGCCAAGGCCGCCCCGGCGCTGCAGAAGAACTTCCTGGTGTTCTTCGACTTCAACAAGGCCGACGTGACCCCCGAGGCCCAGAAGATCATCACCCAGGCCGCTGCCGCCGCCAAGCAGGGTGGTTCCTCGTCCATCGCGCTGACCGGCCACACCGATCGCTCGGGCTCGGACAAGTACAACCAGGCCCTGTCGCTCAAGCGCGCCAACGCCGTCAAGGACCAGCTGGTCAAGCAGGGCGTGCCCGCCGATCAGATCTCGGTCGTCGGCAAGGGCGAGAGCATCCCGCTGGTCGCCACTCCCGATGGTGCCCGCGAGCCGCAGAACCGCCGCGTCGAGATCGTCCTGCCCTAATCCGGCAGAGGTCTGAAGACAAGAAGCCCCCCGGCGCCAGCCGGGGGGCTTTTTTGTTGTTTCTCAGACCTCTGTAAAGCGCCCAAGCCTGGGGCTTGCGCTTAAGGACACACGGACGGGCCTTAAGAACCATCGCCGAAGGCGGGGGCAGGCCTCGGTCGTCGGTAATGGGCAAACAAAAAGCCCCGGGGGGTCCCCGGGGCTTTCGTCATTGCGGGCTGTCGGATCAGCCTGCGGGCTCGGCCTTCTTGGCCTTGGCCGCGGCCTTGGGCTTGACCTCGGCGCTGGCCTGCTTGACCGGGCTGCTGCAGACCGGGCGATCGGGCTTGTCCATAGTGGTGGCGGCGAAGTGCTCAAGCTCGGACGGCTTAAGGGAGGACAGCTTGTCGAACAGCGGGGTGTGGCTTTCGCAATAGCCTTCGACCTGATGGGCGCGCTGGGATTCGTCGTTGGCCAGCACCGTCAT
The DNA here is from genome assembly GCA_023437865.1 of Pseudomonadota bacterium. Taxonomy (GTDB): domain Bacteria; phylum Pseudomonadota; class Alphaproteobacteria; order Rhodospirillales; family Magnetospirillaceae; genus Magnetospirillum. The sequence continues at coordinate 9,902 of JAEZFE010000197.1, forward strand.
GTAACGGTCGAGATTGCCGCCGGTCTTGGAGAAATGGCTCTTGAGCACGCGGGCGTTCTCGTTCAGCGAGCTGCCGAAGCGGTTGATGTAGCCGGCATACTTGCCCGGGAGGCTGGGATCGTCGCCGCGGCAGTTGAGCGAGGCGACCTGGAGCTGGATATGCAGCTGGCGCACCTGCATGGCGCGCGCTTCCGCCGGGCTGATGCACGGCGCGGCGAAGGCAGGCAGGGCGGCGGACGCGGTCATTGCCAGCGCGACGGCGGCAGAGCAGAAGCGGATCAAGGAGGCCTCGCAGCATCGAAAGGGGTGAGCGGGCGCCAGTGTGGAGAAGCGCGGCCCAAAGATCAACATGCAGCATGTGTCATCCTTGGGGCAGCAGCATCCTATCCGAATTCGTGCGAGCCTTCACCAGCGGCGCACATCCCCCTGAGAACCTGCACGAAGCGGGCAAGGGTGGGCATATGTCCCCCAAGCATTGTCGTCTGACGTTCGTCTATCTAGCCCACCCAGTGCACCAACAAGCCGTCGGGGGAAAGGATCGATGCGGTACTTCGACATCGACCGGCAGCCAAGCTTCCGGACTTGGCCGGACCTGCTGAACTCGCGTGGCAGCGAGTGGGGCGGGGCCCGACCACGTCCGGTCGCCCATGCGCTGCGTGGCGTCTTGCTGGTGGCCGGGCGATTGTTGGAAGGCATCATGGTCGCGGCGGCCGGGATGACTGCCCCTCTCTTGGCGGAAGGGGCGGCTCCCGAGCCGCTGACCGTGGTCGCGGTTGCCCTGGTGGCCGCCCACATGCTGGCGGCGGCGGGTCTGTACGAGACCGAAGCCGGTTACGGCGGCCGCCGTGCCCTGGTGCTTTCGACGGTGCTTACCTTTGTCACCGTGCCGCCGGCGGCACTGGCTGCAACATGGCTTTCCGGCGGGGCGGTGCCGCCGCTGTTCGCCTGGGGCGCCTTGGCAGCGCTGGGTGTGGTGGCGGCACGGCCTGCCTTCGCGCTCATGCTCAAGCATACGGCGCGGTGGAGCCAGACCGCGCGCCGCGTCCTGGTGGTCGGCGACCGCGATCGCGCGCTGGAGGCCCTGTCGCTGATTGCCGGCGACGAACGCCGCTGGGCCTTTCCGGTCGGCGTCTGCCTGGATCGCGACGCGCCCCAACACCCCATTCTGGGCGGATTCATCGCCTCGCTGGAGGATGCCGAGCGCATCGTGCGCGAGCAGGGGGTGGATGACGTCATCGTCGCTGTGCCGTGGAAAGATACCCGCCGCCTGGCGGGCTGCCTGACCGTGCTCAAGCCGCTGACGGTGGATGTGCATCTGTTCCCGGAAGCGCCCGAGCCTTTCGTCGGCGGGCGGGGCCTGTCGGTGTTGGGCGGCGTGCCCATGGCCAAGATCGGTGCCCGGCCGCTGTCGGGTTGGCGCGCCCTGATCAAGGCACTGGAGGACCGCGTGCTGGGCGCCCTGCTGCTGACCTTGGTTTCGCCGCTCATGCTGGCCTGCGCCATCGCCATCAAGCTCGACAGTTCCGGCCCGGTGTTTTTCCGCCAGAGCCGCTACGGCTATGACAACGAGCCGTTCACCTGCTTCAAGTTTCGCTCCATGGTGGCGCGGCCCGAGGAATTGCAGGTCAAGCAGGCCACCCGGGGTGATCCGCGCGTCACCCGTGTCGGCCGCTTCTTGCGCCGCACCTCGCTTGATGAACTGCCGCAACTGATCAACGTGGTCATGGGCAGCATGTCGCTGGTCGGCCCCCGCCCGCACGCGGTGTCGCACCACCATCACTACGCCCGTCTGGTGGACGATTACCGCTGCCGCCACCGCATGAAGCCAGGCATCACCGGCTGGGCCCAGATCAACGGCTACCGGGGCGAGACTGAAACCGTCGAACTCATGCGCAAGCGGGTCGTCCACGATCTCTGGTACATCGATAATTGGAGCCCGTGGCTCGACCTGGTGATCCTGGCCCGCACGCCGCTGGCCTGCATGAAAGCGACCAACGCCTACTGACCGGGGGATCTTCCGATGAGTGCGCGTGACGTAGCCCAAGCCCTGTTCCGCCACCGCCGCAAGCTAGCCGCCAGCATGGCGCTGTGCCTGGCGGTGGGCGGTGCGGCGGCGGTGCTCATCCCGCCCCGTTGGCGGGCCGAAGCCACGCTGATGGTGGATGCCAGCCGTTCGGATGGCCCGTGGGCCCTGGCCGCCATGCTGGAAAGCCGCGACCTGCACGCCCAGGTGTTGTCGCGCCTGGGGGCAACCCTCTATCCCCACCTGGCTGCCCCCGCGCGGGCCGAGCGCTTCGCCCGCGACCTCAGCGTGCAGCGCGCCGAGGGCGCCTCGCTGGTGCGGCTGTCCTTCGACGCTCCCGATGGCGAACTCGCCACCCGGACGTTGAACGCGGTCCTCGACCGGCTGGGTGAGAAGAACCGGGCGGTGTTCGCCCCCTCCGATTCCTCGGGCGAGCTGGCGCGCCGGGCTACCGAGGCGCGTGACGCGCTGGCCGCCTTCCGCAAGAGGACCGGCATCACCGACGGCACCGCCGATAAGCCGGCGATGCAGCGCCGTATGGGGGAATTGGAGAATGAGCTGGCGGCCATTGATGCCGAGGCCGGGGCGCTGACCGACCGATTGACGCTGCTGAAATCCCGCCTGGCCGCCACCCCGCCCACCATCGAGATCGCCAGTGAAAGCGAACGTTCAAGGGTAGCCGAGAACGCGCGCGCCAAGCTGTTCGAACTGCAATCGCGCGAAGCCGAGATGCTGGGCAAATACCAGGACACCAGCGTGACGGTGCAGACCCTGCGTGCGGAAAAGCGCAAGGTCGAGGACCTGCTGGCCAAGCTGGAGACCGCCACCCAGAACAAGGTCACCAGCGGCACCAATCCGGTCTACCAGGACCTGGAGAAGGAAGTGTTCCGTACCGAGGCAGCTTTGTCCTCGGCCAGGGCACGGCTCAAGGCCGGGCAGCGTCAGCGCGCGGAACTCGACCGGCGGCTTGACCAGCTGACCGCCTCCGAACGTCAGTTGGCCGAATTGGAGCAGGCCGCCAACGCCGCCGATGCCCGCCTGGCCGCCGAAAGGGGCACCGTGGGGGCCGCCATCGCCGGGATTGGCGTAGTCGAATCGGCCACCGCCGGTTCACGGCCCGTGGGCC
>JAEZFE010000368.1 GCA_023437865.1 Pseudomonadota bacterium
ATAACGGCCTGAAGGGCGTACTTCGCGCCGCCGGGGCCGAGATCGCGGCGGTGCCGGTGGACGAAAACGGCTTTGATCCCGCTGGGGCCGAGCTGCTATGGCCCCAGGCCAAGCTGGCTTGCGTCACGCCGTCGCACCAATTCCCCACCGGCGCCACCATGCCGCTGGCCCGCCGGCTGGCGCTGGTGGATTGGGCGCGCCGCCGCGCCGGCTGGATCATCGAGGACGATTACGACGGCGAGTTCCGCCATGCCTGCCCGCCCCTGGCCGCCCTGCAGGGCTTGGATGACGAGCAGCGGACCATCCACCTGGGCACGTTCTCGAAAAGCATGTTCCCCGGCCTGCGGCTGGGCTGGCTGGTGCTGCCGGAGGATCTGATGCCCCCCTTCCTGGCGGCCCGGCGGCTGGCCGACATGGCCCCGCCCTCGCTGACCCAGGCGGCCATGGCCGATTTCATGGCCGAGGGCCTGTTCGCCCAGCACATGAAGCGCATGCGGACGGTGTACGCCGTCCGCCGCGACGCCTTCACCCAGGCCTGCGCCCGTCACCTGCCGGAGATCGGCACGCTGGTCGCCGGGGAGTCCGGACTGCATTCGGTGCTATGGCTGCATCGCGGCTGCGACCGCGCCGCTTCCGCCAAAGTCCGCGCCGCTGGCCTGACGGTGCCGCCGCTATCCGATTATCGCCTGCACTCCGGCCCGCCCGGGCTGGTGCTGGGCTGGGGCAATGTGGAGGAAGGCCGTATGGAGGCGGTGGTGGGCCGGCTCGCCCGGGCGCTCGCCTGAACGCCCCGCAGGACTGTTCCCGCGCCCTACAGCTGGAGATAAAGCTCCTCAACCTTCTGCCGCGCCCACGGGGTCTTACGCAGAAACTTGAGGCTCGATTTGATGCTGGGCTCGTTATAGAAGCATTGCACCTGCACGTGCTGCCACAGCCCGCGCCAGCCGTAATGCTGAACGAGGCGGGTGAGCACCATCTCAAGCGTAATGCCGTGAAGCGGATTGTTGGGTTGCTGCTGGGTCATGCCCCAGCATAACAAAAGGCCGCCCCCGGGTGGGAGCGGCCTCTTTCCGAAAGCAGCGGCAAGACGCGTCAGGCGGTCGCCACGCCCTTGTCGGTCAGCAGGGTCTTGAGTTCGCCCGAGGCGGCCATCTCGCGCACGATGTCGCAGCCGCCGACGAACTCGCCCTTCACATAGAGCTGCGGCAGGGTCGGCCAGTTGGTGAACTGCTTGATGCCATCACGCAGGGACGGATCGACCAGGATGTCGATGCCCTTGAACTTGACGCCGTGCTGGGTCAGCACCTGGACCACGGCGGCCGAGAAGCCACACTGCGGGAACATGGGAGTGCCCTTCATGTAGAGCACCACGTCGTTCTCGGTGATGTCCTGCTTGATGCGCTCGAAAACGGGGTTGGTCATGGATCGGCCTTTGAGGTATGGGAGGGGAAATTAGAATAGCTACAATCTAGGCCGCGACCGGCTGCGGCGCAACATCGCTTGCACCACGCCCGCGTGCACGGCCTTGAGTGCCGTCAATCCTTGGCCCAGTCGGGCGCGGTGTCCGGCGTGGCGGTCTGGAGCGCGAGAGCGTGCAGCTCGCCGCCCATCTTGCCCTGAAGCGCGCCGTAGACCAGCTGGTGCTGCTGCACCCGGCTCTTGCCCTTGAACGCCTCGGACACCACCAGCGCCGAATAATGATCACCATCGCCGCGCAGGTCTTCGATCAGCACCTTGGCGTCGGGAAACGCCTCCTTGATCAGGCGCTCGATATCGTTGGCTTCCATGGGCATGGGAGAAACTTTCCTTCTCGGGTGTTGCGGTGGCGGCGGGCCGCATTTTGGGCAAACCCGAGCGGGCGAGTCAACCAGTTGCCGTCCGCTTAGGCCACGAATACAGCACCAGGCCGGCCCAGATGGCTGCGAAAGTCACGGCGTGGACGGAGGTGAATGCCTCGCCCAGCACCAGCACGGCCACCACCATCTGGACGGTAGGGTTGATGTACATCATCAGCCCCAAGGTCGACAGCCGCAGCCGCCTGGCACCGAAGGCGAACAGTACCAGAGGCACGGCGGTGACCGGACCGGCAAGCGCCAGCAACGCCAACATGCCGCCGCCCAAGCCGGGCGCCACGCCGCCCCCGGCCCAGGCCAGATAGGCCAACGCCAACGGAATAAGCCAGGCCGTCTCGACGAACAGCCCGGCCAGGGCGGGCACGGCGATGGTCTTGCGCAGCAGGCCATAGGCCCCGAAGCTCACGGCCAGGGTCAGCGCCATCCACGGCACATTCTCGCTGCGGAGGATCATCCACCCCACGCCCAGGGCGCATAGCAGCACGGCGGCCCGCTGGCGCCCGGTCAAGAGCTCGCCCAGCACCACGCGGGCCAGCACGACCGAAACCAGCGGGAACAGGAAATAGCCCAGGCTGGCCTCCAGCGCATGGCCGTTGGCCACCGACCAGATAAAGGCCCCCCAATTGACAGCGATGGCCAGCGCCGAGGCACCCAGCCCCAACACCATGCGCCGCTCGGCCAGGATGGCGCGGACCTCGCCCAGGCGCCGCGCCAGCGTCAGCACCAACAGGGCCGACAGGGCGCCGCCGAGAATGCGGTGGGCCAGCACCTCGGGCGCCGGGATGGCACCCAGCGCATGGAAATAAAGGCCGAACACGCCCCAGCACAGGAACGCCCCCAGCGCGGCAAGCGCGCCCGTCCGCGAGCTCTCCATCGGGTCCCCCAAACGGCAAAGGGCACCGGCCCAGCGGCCGATGCCCCTCCCAATCTAGACCATCGCGCGTCAAATATGACGCACAATGGCCTAATATTTATTTGCCCCTCGCGGGGCGCGGCCCGCCCGCCCGCATGGCCGC
>JAEZFE010000416.1 GCA_023437865.1 Pseudomonadota bacterium
AGATAGGTGGAGGGGTTGAAGCCCAGCTTGTAGACGCCGACGATGTAGCCGCCGAACACGCCGATGATGTCGGCCACCAGCACCAGGAACGGCACCATCACCAAACCGGCCAGCAGGCGCGGGGCGACGAGGTACTTGAACGGGTTGGTCGACAAAGTGGTCAGCGCGTCGATTTGCTCGGTCACCCGCATGGTGCCGATCTCGGCGGCCATGGAGGCGCCGATGCGGCCCGCGACCATTAGGCCGGCCAGCACGGGCGCCAGCTCGCGGGTGACCGACAGCACCACCACGGTGGCGACGGCGCCCTCGGCGGCGAAGCGCGAAAAGCCGGAATAGGATTGCAGCGCCAGCACCATGCCGGTGAACACGGCGGTCAGGCCCACCACCGGCAGCGAGTAATAGCCGATCTCGATCATCTGCCGCACCATCAGGCGCGGATAGAACGGCGGACGCACCACATGCGAGATGGCGACGCCGGCAAACGCCGACAGACGGCCCACATGGGCCAAAAAGGCCAAAAAAACGCGGCCGATCGTGGCGAGGAAGTCCATCAGGCGGCACCGCCCACATAGCTGCGCCGATAGCGCGCGCCCAAGGCGGTCAGAATCTCATAGCCGATGGTGCCGGCCTGTTCGGCCAGATCGTCGACGGATTGATGGGGGCCGAACATCTCGATCAGCGTGCCTTCGTTCACCATGCCGTCGGGCAGGGCGCTCACGTCGAAGATGGTCAAATCCATGGAAACTCGACCCACGACCGGCACCCGCTCCCCCTCGATGACGCCGAAAGCCCGGTTGCTGGCGGACCGGAACAGACCATCGGCGTAGCCTAAAGCTGCCACGGCAACCCGCCCCTTCCCCGAGAAACGGTGGGTGGCACCATAACCAACGGTCATAGGGGTGTCAACGTCACGCACCTGGAGAACCCTGGCCTCCAGCCGCGCCACGGCGGCCATGGGGTTGGGCATTCCGGGCACCGGATTCAGGCCGTAGAGAGCGGCGCCGGGCCGCACCAGATCGAAATGATAATCGGGCCCCAGGAACACGGTGGAGGATGCCCCCAGGCTCAGACGGGCCGGCAGGCCCAGCCGCGCCGACAGCGTCCGGAAACGGGCCAATTGGTCGGGATTCTTGTCATGCCCGGGCTCATCGGCGCAGGCCATGTGGCTCATCACCACCACCGGGGCGATGCCGGGCAGGCCGCGCTCGGCGACGCGCTGCACCTGGGCGTCCTCGAGTCCCAGCCGCGACATGCCGGTATCCAGATGCAGGGCTGCGGGCAGAATGCGATCCAGGGCGCGGGCGTGGTCTGCCCATCGCGCGATTTGGCCGGGGCTGTTGAGCACCGGCGTCAGGCCGTGGGCGGTGAACTCGGTCATCGTACCGGCCAGCGGTCCACCCAGGACGAAGATGGTAGCGTCGGGCACCAATCCGCGCGCGGCGATGCCTTCGTCGATGGTGGCGACAAAGAAGGTGCGGCAGCCAGCGGCGGCCAGGGCCGGCACGATGCGGGCCGCACCCAGACCATAGCAATCGGCCTTGACCACGCCGGCAGCCTCCACACGCGGCCCCACTTCGGCCTGGATACGCCGCCAATTGGCGACGATGGCGGCAACGTCGATGGTCAGGAAAGCGGTCGCAGTGGCGGTCATCGGGGCTCTTTGGAACGTCATCCCCGCGAGAGCGGGGATCCTGGGGGCAAGGACAGCGTAAGGCCTAAAGGTTAAGCCATCGGCGGGATGACGCGGGGTTTGCTAGAACCCCGGCTCCTCGGTGATCTGATGATGGATGTCCAGATTGCCGAACTTGGTGAACTCGCCCTGGAACGACAGGCGCACGGTGCCGACGGGGCCGTGACGCTGCTTGGCGATGATCACCTCGGCGGTGTTGACTACTTCCATCAGGCGCTTGTGCCAGGAATCGTAGCGCTCATCGTACTTTTCCTTGGATTCTTCGGGGCGTTGGCCCGGTTCGGCGCGTTCCAGGTAATATTGTTCACGGTACACGAACATGACGACGTCGGCGTCCTGTTCGATCGAACCCGACTCACGCAAGTCCGACAGCTGAGGGCGCTTGTCTTCGCGCTGTTCGACGGCGCGCGACAACTGAGACAGGGCGATCACGGGAACGTCGAGTTCCTTCGCCAGCGCCTTGAGGCCGCGGGTGATTTCCGACACTTCCTGCACGCGGCTTTCGGCGTGGCTGGCGGAGCCGCGCAGCAGCTGAAGGTAGTCGACCACCACCAGGCCGAGGCCGTGCTGGCGCTTGAGGCGACGCGAGCGCGTGCGCACCGCCGAGATCGACAGGGCCGGGGTGTCGTCGATGTAGAGCGGCAGGCGCGACAGCTCCTGGGCGGCGATGACCAGGCGCTCGAACTCCTCGTTGCTCATCTCGCCCTGGCGGATCTTGTGCGACGAGATTTCCGCCTGTTCGGCCAGGATACGGCCGGCCAGCTGCTCGGACGACATTTCCAGCGAGAAGAAGGCGACGACGGCGCCGTCCACCCCCTTCTTGTTGCCGAGCGAATCCACTTCTTCCTTGTAAGCCTTGGCGGCGTTGAAGGCGATGTTGGTGGCCAGCGAGGTCTTACCCATGGACGGGCGTCCCGCCAGGATCAGCAAGTCCGATGGATGCAGGCCGCCCAGGCGGGAGTCCATGTCGATCAGGCCGGTGGGCACGCCCGACAGCTTGCCCTGACGCTTGTGGGCCTGCTCGGCCTGCTTGACGGTCTCGATCAGCACCGAGCCGAACGCCTCGAACCCCCCTTCGGTCTCGCTGGTGGTGGCCAGTTCATAGAGCTTGGCTTCGGCGGTGCCGATCTGGTCCATGGCCGGGCGGTCGATGCGCGATTCATAGGCCTCGTTGACCAGATCGCTGCCCAGCTCGATCAATTCGCGGCGCAGGTGCAAATCGTGGATCAGCTTGCCGTAATCCTCGGCATTGATGATCGACACCACCGCATTGGCCAATTGCGCCAGATAGGCCGGACCGCCCAGTTCGGCCAGGCCGGCATCGCTGTCGAGATAGGTCTTGAGCGTCACCGGGTTGGCGATCTGGCCGCGTTCGATCAGCTTGCCGCAGGCGGCGAAGATGCGCCCGTGTACCGGATCGGCGAAATGCTCAGCCCGCAGGAATTCCGACACCTTTTCCATGGCGCGGTTGTTGAGCAGGATGGCGCCCAAAAGCGCTTGCTCGGCTTCGTAATTGTGCGGGGGGGTGCGAAAACCGGAGGCTTCGC
>JAEZFE010000134.1 GCA_023437865.1 Pseudomonadota bacterium
CAGCGCCAGCCTGAAAGGCGCGCAAGCCGACAAGGGGGTGTTCGTCGAGGCCGACTTTACCAAGGCCGACCTCGAAGGGGCATCTCTCAAGGCGGCTGACCTGAGCCGGACCAAGCTGTTCCGCGCCAACCTGCGCGGGGCCGATTTGACCGGCGCCAGGATGAACGCGGCGGAGTTGTTGAATGCGGACCTGTCAGGGGCCCGCTGGGTGGATGGCAAGCATGTCTGCGCCGAGGGCTCGCTCGGCCGGTGCAACTGACCCTTTCTGGGAGGCGGTGGCGCGGTGATCAAGTTCAGTGACCCCTACGACGTCGCGGCCCATTGCGCGCGCGCGGCCCTGGGCATGATGGACCGCCACGGCGTGCCGGCGCATCCCAACAATTTCATCGTGTGGTACGCCTTCGTCGCCGACCGCAATCCCGAGCTGACCAAGGCGGTCAACGGCATTTTGCGCGCCGGACAGAAGTTCACCGACGAGGTGTGCGCCGACCTGTACGAGCGCTTCTTCGGCACCTCGCAGCACGAGGCCGAGTTGCGCGCCGTCGGCAAGCGCATCGAGGACGCGGTGGCCCGCGTGCTGGAATATTTGGTCACCGCGAACCAGGGCGCCGCCCATTACGGCGAGGCGCTGCAGAATTTCTCGGGCGAGTTGGAGGACGGCGGCCACGGCGTCGAATTGGGCACCCTGGTGCGCTCCATCCTCGACGAGACGAAGATGATGATCGAGGTCAACCGTCACCTCGAAGAACGGCTGGAGACTTCGTCCACCGAGATCGCCCGGCTGCGCGAGGACTTGGACCAGCTCAAGCGCGAGGCCACGACCGACGCGCTGACCGGTCTTGCTAACCGCAAGCTGTTCGACGTCGCCCTGCGCGAGGCCGCGCTGGAGGCTGAGGAGGACCGTAAGTTCGTGTCGCTGCTGATGATCGACATCGACTTTTTCAAGCAGTTCAACGACACCCACGGCCACATGCTGGGCGACCAGGTGCTGAAGCTGGTGGCGCGCACGATTTCGGACAGCATCAAGGGCAAGGATACCGCCGCCCGCTACGGCGGCGAGGAATTCTCGGTCATCCTGCCCGACACCCGGCTCAAGGACGCAGTGGCGGTGGGCGAAAACATCCGCAGGCTGGTCGCCAGCCGCAAGGTGCTCAACCGCCGTACCGGCCAAGTTCTTGGCCAGGTGACCCTGTCGGTGGGCGTGGCCGAATACGAGTTCGGCGAGACCCTGGGCGCCTTCGTCCATCGCGCCGACGAAGCGCTGTACCTGTCCAAGCGCCAGGGGCGCAACCGGGTCATGAGTCAGGACGACCTGACCAGCTCCAGCCATCTGGAATTCGAGGAGAACTGATCCGGGCCGCCTCCGGGGCGGGGGCAGCCCGGAGCGGACCTAGCCGGCGCGCACGCGTTCGATGAACTGGTCCACCTCGGCCGACAGCCGCACCGCCTGCTGGGACAGCTCGGTGGCGGCGCCCAGCACCTCGCTGGCCGCCTGACCGGCTTCACCAGCCGCCTGCATAACGCCGCCGATATTGCTGGACACCTCGCTGGTGCCCTGGGCCGCCTGTTCGACGTTGCGGGCGATCTCCTGGGTGGCGGCGCCCTGTTCCTCGACTGCCGAGGCGATGGCGGCGGAAATCTCTGAGATGCGGCCGATAGTGGCCGATATGCTCTCGATGGCCCCCACCGCCTCACGGGTCGCCGACTGGACGCCGTTGATCTGCTGGGCGATCTCGCCGGTGGCCTTGGCGGTCTGGTTAGCCAAGCTCTTCACCTCGTTGGCCACCACGGCGAAGCCCTTGCCGGCTTCGCCGGCGCGGGCCGCCTCAATGGTGGCGTTCAGCGCCAGCAGGTTTGTCTGGCTGGCGATGTCATTGATCAGCTTGACCACGTCGCCGATGCGGTCGGCCGCATGGGCCAGTCCCTCGACGATCTCGCGGTTATGGCGGGCCTGCTCGACGGCCTCGCTCGAGATGTTGCTGGCCTGCTCGACCTGACGGCCGATCTCGCCCACCGACACGGACAGCTGCTCGGCCGCGGTGGCGACGGTCTGGACGTTGGTCGAGGCCTTTTCCGAGGCGCCGCCCACCGCCTGAGCCTGGCGCGAGGTCTGGTCGGACACCGCGGTCATGGACTGAGCCGAGCTCTGCATGGACTTGGCGGCGCCGGCCACGGAATTCACCACACCCTTGACCGAGGCCTCGAAGCTGTTGGCCAACGTGCCCATAGCCGCCTTGCGTTCGGCCGCCGCGTGCTCCTTCTGGGCGTCGGCCTCCGCCTGCAGGCGGCGGACCTCCTGGCCGCGCTCCCTGAAGACCTGGACGGTGCGCGCCATGGCGCCGAGCTCGTCCTTGTTGTCGGCATAGGGCACGTCGACATCCAGCCGGCCGTCCGCCAGCTCCTTCATCCGCGCGCCCAATACCGCCAGCGGCATGGTCACCCCACGGGTGATGGCGAGGGCCACCAGGCCGGTGATCAGCAAGATCGCCGCGCCGACGCCGCCGAGAACCTTAGCCTCGCCCCAGAATGCGGTGTCCACGTCGTCGATGTAGATGCC
>JAEZFE010000535.1 GCA_023437865.1 Pseudomonadota bacterium
GCTCGAATTCTCGACGAAGCTCGAGGACATCCACATGAATGTCGAAGCACGGCTCGCGGAGCTGATCGGCTCGGCGGCGGGCCGGCTGCACACCGCGCGCTCGCGCAACGACCAGGTGGCGACCGACTTCCGCCTGTGGGTGCGCGACGCGGTGGACGGCATGGAGGAGGCGCTGAAGGGGCTGCAGAAGGCGCTCATCAGCCGCGCCGAACAGCATGCCGATACCGTCATGCCCGGCTTCACCCACCTGCAGGCCGCCCAGCCGGTGACCATGGGCCACCACCTGATGGCCTATGTGGAGATGATCGGCCGCGACCGTGGCCGCCTGACCGACGCGCGCGCCCGCCTCAACGAAAGCCCGCTGGGCTCGGCCGCCCTGGCCGGCACCTCGTTCCCCATCGACCGCCACCTCACCGCCGCCGAGCTGGGTTTCGCCAAGCCCATGAACAACTCGCTGGACGGCGTCTCGGACCGCGACTTCGCCCTGGAATTCATGGCCGCCGCCGCCATCTGCGCCGTTCATCTGTCGCGCCTGGCGGAAGAGCTGGTGATCTGGACCAGCGCCCAATTCCGCTTCGTCAGCCTGTCGGACGCCTTCTCCACCGGCTCGTCGATCATGCCGCAGAAGCGCAACCCCGACGCCGCCGAGCTGGTGCGCGCCAAGACCGGTCGCGTCATCGGCGACCTCAACGCCCTGCTGATCGTCATGAAGGGCCTGCCCCTGGCCTATTCCAAGGACATGCAGGACGACAAGGAGCCGGTGTTCGAGTGCGCCGACACCCTGGAGCTCGCCATTGCCGCCATGACCGGCATGATCTGGGACATGACCGTCAACACCAAGGTGCTGGAGAAGGCGGCGGGCGCCGGCTTCACCACCGCCACCGACATCGCCGATTGGTGCGTGCGCGAGCTGAAGATGCCGTTCCGCAAGGCCCACCACGTGGCCGGCTCGCTAGTCAAGATGGCCGAGGACAAGGGCTGCGACCTGCCCGACCTCAGCCTCGACGACATGCGCCAGGTCGAGCCCGGCATCACCGAGGACGCCCGTGCTGTGCTGTCGGTGGCCAGCTCGGTGGCCAGCCGCGTGAGCTTCGGCGGCACCGCGCCGTCCCGCGTGCGCGAAGCGGTGGCCGCCGCCCGCGCCCGCTGGCTCTGATTTCGGGGAGGGGGTTCCCAATGCGCAAGCTGACGATGGTGGTCCTGGTGGCGGCGCTGGCCGTCTCGGTCTCGGCCTGCGGCCGCAAGGGGCGCCCCATTCCGCCCGAAGGCGCCACCTATCCGCAAACCTATCCCAAGGTCACGTTCCCCGAGGAGCCCGCCGAGGGCCAGGGGATGGAGCAGTCCCGATGAACCATTTCGACTACCAGAACGGCACCCTTTCCGCCGAGGGCGTCAGCCTGGCCGATATCGCCGCCAAGGTCGGCACGCCGTTCTATTGCTATTCCACCGCCACCCTGACCCGGCACTACACGGTGTTCGCTGACGCCCTGAAGGGCGCCGGGCTGGACGCCACCATCTGCTTCGCGCTGAAGTCGAACCCCAACATCGCCGTGGTCAGGACCCTGGCGTCCTTGGGCGCCGGCGCCGACGTGGTGAGCGAGGGCGAATTGCGCCAGGCCCTGGCCGCCGGCGTGCCGGCGGGCCGCATCGTGTTCTCCGGCGTGGGCAAGACCCGGCGCGAGCTGGAATTCGCCGTCGCCAAGGGCATCATGCAGATCAACGTGGAGAGCGAGCCCGAACTGGAGCTGCTGTCCGAGGTGGCCGCCGAGCGCGGCGTCAAGATGCCCATCGCACTGCGCGTCAATCCCGACGTGGATGCCGGTACCCACGCCAAGATCACCACCGGCAAGAAGGAGAACAAGTTCGGCATCGAGTGGACCCGCGCCCATGAGGTCTACCGCAAGGCCAAGGAATTGCCGGGCGTCGAGCCGGTCGCCATCGCCTGCCACATCGGCTCGCAGCTGCCCGAGCTGGAGCCGTTCCGCGAGGCCTTCCTGCGCGTGCGCGACCTGGTCGCCATCCTGCGCGCCGACGGCATCGACATTCGCCGCCTCGACATCGGCGGCGGCCTGGGCGTGCCCTATGACGCGGAGATCCCGCCGACCCCGGAGGCCTATGCCCAGACCATCAAATCCACCCTGGGCGATCTGGGGTGCCGCATCGTGCTGGAGCCCGGTCGCCTGCTGGTGGCCAATGCCGGCGTGCTGGTCAGCAAGGTGGTGTACGTGAAGGAGGGCTCGACCCGCACCTTCGTCATCCTCGACGCCGCCATGAACGACCTGATGCGCCCGGCGCTGTACGAGGCGTTCCACGCCATCCGCCCGGTGGCCGAGCCCGCCCCCGGCGCCCCGGTCGCCCCGGTGGATGTGGTGGGTCCGGTGTGCGAGACCGGCGACACCTTCGCCAAGCAGCGTCCGCTGCCGCCGGTCAAGGCCGGCGATCTGGTGGCGTTCGGCAGTGCCGGCGCCTATGGCGCGGCCATGTCCTCGACCTACAACACCCGTCCGCTCGTGCCGGAAGTTCTGGTGAAGGACGGCCAGTTTGCGGTTGTCCGGGCGCGTCCCACATACGAGGAGATGCTGGCGCTGGAAAGCCTGCCGGAGTGGCTGGCTTAGGTCGCACACCCCTTCGGGAGAACCCATGCAGCCGCACCCGCCGCCCGCCGAACCCGGACCCCAGTTGGACGCCCGACTGGCCCGGTGGCTTCGGCTGGCGCGGGCCGCGCTGGCATGGGAGATATTGTGGCCGCTGATCCTGCCACCGCTATGCCTGCTGGGCCTGTTCGCGGCGGCGGCCCTGTTCGATGTGCTGCCGCTGCTGCCCGGCTGGCTGCATGCCTTGGTGCTGACCGGCCTGGCCGGCGGCGGCGCCTATCTGCTCACCCGCGCCGCCATCCGCTTCCGTTTTCCCACCCGCGATCAGGCGGCACGCCGGCTGGAACGCGATTCCAGTCTGGCCCATCGCCCGCTGGCCGCCCTGGCCGA